>NZ_KV791082.1:0-1225 GCF_001807855.1 Streptococcus sp. HMSC10E12 | reverse complement strand
ATGCTATGGCTGTTGGAGCAGGTGACTATTTTTATGGTGTTGTGCAACAAGGCACTTTGAACGAAGTTTCTCGTAAACAGTTCTTGTCTGCTTTATCATCCAATGGTTTTACTATAGAATTTTGTAATTTTATCTTTGATGTCTTTGCATATTCTATTAATCAAAGTGTGGCAGTGCAGGAAGAAGAAACCGCTAAAACCTCAGCTAATGATTATTATAAGAACATTGCCGTTAATACAGAGCAAAATAATAAAAATGTTTCACATAATACGAAAACTGATACAAGAAGAGACAAGGAAGAAATCGTAAAAGGGGAAAAGACATGGCCAGGTGGTACGATATATAAAGGTGAGCTCTTGGATAATATGTGTCATGGGAAAGGTGTTATGACTTGGCCAAGTGGGGATAAGTTTGAAGGCGAGTTCTGGAAGGGTAAATTAAAAAAAGGAATTTACACTTATGCAGATGGAAGGGTCTTTGAAGGCGAGTTTGATAATGATTGTTGCGAAGGCCAAGGGAAACAGACATGGCTAGATGGTACAACATATATTGGAGAGTGGCACAAGAATCAGCGTCATGGTAAAGGTGAAATGTTTTGGCCAAGCGGTATAGTTTATGAAGGCGATTTCCTATCAAATCAGCGTCATGGTAAGGGAACTATGACATGGCCAGACGGCACAATATATGATGGAGATTGGAAAAACGATAAACGCGATGGTACAGGTATAACAACTCTACCAAATAACCAACAATATTTACAAACATATTCTCAAGGAAATTTGATTAATGAAAGAGAATTGGAAATAACCGATAGGAACAAGTTATGTTTTTGTGGGTCTGGAATGATGTATAAAAATTGTCATCTGAAAAAAAGATTTTAGGAGTGTGTTTTCTCTAAATTAGAAGTTTTAATTAGATAATTATTAAACATGCCGTTGTTGTAGGAAACCATGCAAATATCTAAGTTTTATTAAAGACAGCTGGTGATAATAGATAGTGATAGAGGGTGATGACCTCAAGTCCCTAAATATGGACTCTTATCATTAATTTATTTGTTGTCCATATAAAGTCAAAGTATTTCAGGATTTGGTTACTTCGACTGATTATATATAATTGTTAGTTCTTGAATAATGTGTTCAAGTAAACATTTTGTAGGAGGATTTATAGATGATATGTAGTAAGTGTGGTAACGATTTAGGAATAGAAAGTAATAGTGCTGAAAAAG
>NZ_KV791081.1:0-30249 GCF_001807855.1 Streptococcus sp. HMSC10E12 | reverse complement strand
TTTTATTCTCTTATTTTTTATGGTGTTATTGTATCAAAACTAAATGTTTTAACCCTTTTTTGTCGTTATCGAACAATAATTTATCAGAATCGGTAAAAATAAAACTTAGATAAGCAAAAAGTGATTAATTTAAGACCTCTTGTGATAATTGTAAAAATGATGCTGTGGTTGAAGTATAATAATCGTGTCAGTTAGGAGAGCTAATAAATGACCCCAGATAGAATGAAAGGAGTAATAAGTTGAAGATCGAAAAAATTTACAAGAAGAGTTTGAAATCGACATTTTGGAGTTAGATGATATAGAAGGAATTCCATTAACAGATGTATCAAGTGGTAATTATTACGTATGGAATAACCTTATGCTCATCAAGTTTTGAAAAAAATAGGAAGATGGACGTGCGATAGATAAACAGAAATATATATAATGTTCTTTAATTTTGAACAATTATATTTGTTTTCATAGTCATAGAGGAATAAGAACAGATGAGAAATTTAAAATATGTCATCCAAGAGGACAGTATGCTGCTATCATATTTTGGAAAAAGATGTAGGATTGCTTTACCTAAAAAGCTATCTAAGGATGAAGTTCTACAACTAGTTATTTCAAATATAAATGAAATTTTTGGATTAAAGCAAGAGTTTTCAAAATCACTCACCATGTTTAAGATTGGGGAACAAATCTTTCGACTTCCCAAGGAAGCCGAAACTTCCTTAAAACGCTTTTTCCCAGCTATAAGATTACTTTCTGAGGAAGAAGAGTCTTTACTGAGACAAAATTTGCAGTTTCTAGGAAATTTGAAAGGAACGTTCTACCTTAAAACAGATGGAAAGCAAATGATTCATCAATTAGAAGAAGGAATTTCTATTTATCACGTGCTGGACCAAGCAGACACTATATTTAAAACACCAACTATTAATCGTCTTCTAGATATTAATATTTTGAAAAATATATATTTTGAGAGTTTAATAGACTCATTTGATATCATCAATCGTCAAGGAACATGTCACTTAGAAATTTTTACTAATGAAAAAGAAAAATATAGTTTTGATGATACCAACATGGAGGATCTTGTTTTTAAAGCAGTCAAAAAAATAATGGAGTCTAAACTAAGTTATAGATACGTAGGCATAGGGAGAAATAGAGGCGAATGCCTTGAGGATTATTTGATGAAACATGGTGCCTCTAGTACTCCTATATTTTGTCAAGATAGTTTATCGAAATTCTTGGGTCTTGTACTTGCTAAGAAGGAGAATCTATGAATATTCAGCAATACGTAAAAGTAATACTGTCAAAATCTTGTGAAACACAGCCAATAGAGCTAGTCTACCAAGGGATGAGGTTATATTTTGGAGAACTGGATTATTTTTACTCAAACAGAGTAGAAGAAGGGATAATCATTTTCTGGGATGAAGACAAACTGATTGTAAGTCCCGTATTTCATAAGAAAGAAAAAAATTGTAGCATCTGTTTCTTAGAACATCGGAGGAAATTTAAAATAGATGATTCAATTGGAAGAGATGGCGACACGATTGAAATAGAGGATAACAATTTATTTGAAGAAAAATTTCTTTACGTAATATCTAACCTGATACAGGTCAAATCGCAGCCTCCTTTATTTGATTATTTTATAATTGAGGATTGGAAAATTTCAAAGTGTCAATTCTTTCGAATTGCTAATTGTGACACCTGTATTTCTAATAGAGAAAGTGTAGAAGAGATCTTGGCTACAGGAAATAGTCGTTGCCAGGCATCCTCTTTGAGAGAAAAGTTGGGAGATTATTCTGCTTATATTCAATTGGGTAATTCTGATACTGGGATTTTCAATAGAGAGTTAACAACTCTACTAGATAATGGTGTAACGGTTGAACTACAATACTCACTTTCTAATAATGAGATTATTTCGGGAATTGGTATTGATAAAAGCTATAAAAGAGCAAAAGCTAAGGCATTTCTAGAAGCGATGGAACGTTATAGTGGCATTACCTCCAAGGGGCAGAAACGATATTGGTTCTCCATAGAAGACTTGAGAGGGAAGTCAATCGATTTCCTAAATCCTAACGATTATTTTCTTGAACTTGAGAAAGAAGAGGTGGCTAGTACGAATAAATTTTTCTGGTTGCCAGCTTACAATTACCAAAGTAATGACTATGCTTTAATACCTGAAGATTTTATCATTTATAAAACAGAGAGAACTCCTGAAAGTAAAAAATTAATGAATATGAGTTCAAATGGACATGCAATTGGAAATAGCTATAAAGAAGCGGTTATTTTTTCACTTTTTGAAATGTACGAACGAGATCATTTTCTTGTTCATTGGTACGAGAAACAGCCACCTCAAGAAATAAATCAAGATAGCATTCTAGATGAAGATATTCACCATTATTTAAGTATGATTAAAAACTTAGGGTATGAGGTCTCGATTTATCAAATGCTTTCTAGCAAGGTGATAAGCATTTATTGGACCATCGCTAGAGGAAAAAATGGTAGCAAGTTTGCGACTTATTCAACAGCAGGTGCTCATCTTTTTGGAAAGACGGCAATTATTTCTGCATTAAAAGAGCTATATTTTGCACTTTATATTTATGATGAAGACGTCGAACATATTAAAGAAAATGGGCGACAAATGCAAGCTCAAGATGTTAAAACTGTGGCAGATCATGCAATTTATTATTCAATTGAGGATAGAAGTATACAGTTTAATTTTTTGAAAGGTGTAGAGGTTATCGATTTTGAAATAAAAGATGACTACTCTATCGAGTTAGATTCCTACTATTCAGATCTATTGGAGTTTACGAATAAGCTATTTGGGAATTTTTATATCGTAGATAATACCCCAAAAGGTTTGAAGGAAATTGGGTTATGCGAGGTGAAAGTGTTTGTTCCTGGTATGCAAGATATGAATTTTGGTTATGCAAATCAGTACATCAATCACCAGCGGATTCATCTGGACGGTAATCAGGAAGTACCAATTCACCCCTTCCCATAATCTTATAATTAAAAGAGGATAAAAAATGAATTTAATTGAAATTAACAATTTAAGAAAAAACTATGGCGTAAAAGAAGTCTTGAAAGGTTTGGATTTGTCCCTAAAGAATGGTCAAGTTTATACATTGCTTGGAAAAAACGGTGCAGGGAAAACAACATTTATCAATATTTTACTTAGACTAATCAAGGAAGATTCTGGTAGCGTAGTCTCAAACGTTAGCGTAAAAAAAGAAGTTGGTGTAGTCTTTCAGGAAGACTATTTTCCAAAAGAGACAACAGTTTCGGATTTGATAAAGCTACAAGCTTCATTTTTCCATAAGAAGGTTAATGTTGATGAAGAATTAAAAATAATGGGATTAGAGAAAGAGAAGTTTCAAAAGGTAGGAACACTTTCGGGAGGACAAAAACGGAAACTTTCGTTCCTATTAGCGACCTTACATGATCCTAAACTTTTGATTTTGGATGAACCTACTGCTGGTATGGATTATGATAGTGTAGAAAAGTTTGTTCAACAGATTAAAAAATTAAAGGCAAAGGGAAAAACAATTCTCTTAATTACACACGATTTGTACCAAATTGAATCTTTTGCAGATTATATTCTGTTGCTAAATGAAGGTGTATTCGAAGAGAAAATCTCAGTAAATGATATGTTTATGGAATCGTTGTATGAATTTCCCAAAGAGATGGTTATGAGTGGAGCTGCGAAGGAGCAATTGTTTTATAAGAATGATCAAACTTATGTTTTCAGTAGTCCATACGCACAAAAAATAATTGAACAAAATGGTATTAGGAATCCAGAAAACTTTAAGCGTCATAAACAAGTAGTAGATATTTTCAAACGTATTTCATTTGTAGAAGGAGATAAATAATGATTTCAATTGTTCAGCAGATAAAAAATAGTTTACAAAATAAGCGATTTATCATTTTTACGATTTTATTCCCAGTGGTATTTTACGTTTTCTTTATAAAGCAACTTAAGTTTGTAAACACAGATGATAGTGGAATGATTGCATTGTTTTCTGCTATGTTTGGAATCGCAGGAAGTGGCTTGAACACCTTTAGTCAAAAAGTATCGAAAGACAAAGACTACTTCCGTATTATGGATAAAATCTCGCCCTATTCTTATGCACATTATATGTTTGATAGTGTATTAGCACAAACGATCTTGAATATTTTAATTTTGTTCTCAGTTACTTTAGCTGGTGTATTGATTGGTAAATTAAATGTAACAGGGTCTTACTTGTCAATTTCTAGTCTCCTGCTATACTTTGGCTTTTATTATATTGTTATTGGCTTCCTATTAGGAACAGTATTTAATGATGAAACACTTGCTTCTGCCTCAATGCCAATCTTTTTCCTATTCATGATGCTTAATATTACTCCAAATATCATGACAACATTAAAAATGCCAGATATCATTGTAACGATTCAGAAATTTTTCCCGGGCTATTATTATAATGAAGTTTTATTGCATCAGACTCCAGAAAAGTTCTTACAAGCATGCTTGGTCATTACAATTTATGTTTTTATCGCAGGGACTATCACAGTAATTGTAAATAAATTGTTACAAATTAATAGGAGAGACTAATGGTAGAAATGACTTCAGATAGGTTGTTTTCACACTATGAACAATTACATAGGCGACCTGAGCCAGGTTTTTCAGAAGAAAAAACTAAGTGTTATATTAAAGACTTCTTAAGTCCATATCCAGAACTAAAAAAAATTTCGGAAGGTAAGATGGGATTGATTTATCAATACGTAGGGCGAAAGGAAGAAAAACATCATTATGATTTAGCTTTTCGTGCTGAATTAGATGCTGTAGAAATGGATGAATTCTATGGAACCTACTATCATGGTTGTGGACATGATGCACATACAAGTATCCAACTGGAATTAATCACCTATGTTTGTCGTAACAAACCAAAGCTAAATGTACTTTTCATTTTTCAAGCAAGTGAAGAAAAGTATGGTGGTGCAAAAGAAGTTTGTAAGTTTTTGAAAGACAAAAGGATTACTTTATCGAGAATATATGCTTTACACGTTACCTCGGATTTGTATCCCAATTATGTATCAATCAATAAGGGAGACATTCTAGCTGCTGGTTTGACTTGCCGTTTAAAACTTTCATTAAAGAATAGTGGACATGTCAGTAATCATGGGGACAGTGCAGCGAGTTTATTTTCTAAATTAGTTTTACTATCAGAAAGCCTAGATGAACTGGATTGTCAGTGTAGAATTACTAACTTTTCCACCAATGGCTCTCATAATGTATCTCCTACAGAAATAAAATTTAATATTACGTTTAGAGGAAAAAGTAGTGATATTTGCAAGCAGCAACATCAGAAATTTTTAGATCAGTTAAACCTAGAATATCAAAAGGAAGTTATTATGGATTATCCTTTATTACATAATAATACAATGCTATATGAATGGGTTGAACAAGTATTATCTCAAAGTAAAGTAGTAAAGACTCTAAAAACTCCATTTTTGTTTTCTTGTGATGATTTTGCCTTCTATGGAAAAGAGCTAGATGTACCGACATGTTATTTCTTTATTGGTGCATATAGTCAGGGTCATCCGATTCATTCGAATGAATTTATTACACCGAAGGCTAGCTTATTAAGAGGTTTGTATGTGATGACATTATTGATAGAAAAGGAGAATGAGCGAATTAATGGTTAAAAATGTATATTATAGAAAAACAAATTTTTCGAATGGCGAATTTTCTAAGTTTTTTCAAAAAGAAATATTTGAAAAAATACGAAATAATCAAAAATATCGCCTCAATTTGTTAAAACAAGTGAGTTCTATTCGAGAATCGGGAATTGAACAATTAAATCAAGTTATTCAGGAATGTCCGGAATGTAAAGATAAGAAGCAATTGTTAAAGTTCTCGCATGACTTCTACAATAATAGAGGAGATTTAGGAAAGAAATTTCAAAAAATAGTATTTCTACTTCCACCAGATTTAGCATCAGAATTTGATTCTTATTTTAAAATGAAAGAACAAATTTTGATGATTGATAATAGAATTGAAGCACAGGTAGATCAACAATATTTAAATGAGAAACAAATGATGCTACAGGGACTTCGTGATAATCTAGATTTTGTTCAGAACACAAAGATGATTGGGCAGACTCTCTATCAAAAGTTAGAAAAGCTACTCAAAACAGATGTTAAAAATCATAATAAGAAGCAACGGCAAATGGATGGTTTTTTGTACAATTATTATACTCGTATTGCTACAAAGACAAGTCCCTTGGGGTTATTAGGCACAACAAGTGTTTATGGGCAAGAAGAATTTCATTTAGATAGAGAGATTTTTATGTCGGTGAACTCTTCAATCATTTTAAAGATATTTGATAGGCTTTATCAAAACCCAAAAAATCAGCCAGTTTTGAACTTCAAACTAAATGAGACACTAATTTTAAAAGAGAATAAGTATTACGTAACGGTTTTCAATGATATCAAAGGAAAAAGTTTATACCGTAATCGTCAGGAATTGGTTACACTCCCTGAAAGTAAAATCTTAAATGAGATTTTACAGCTTTTCAAAGGAAAAGGGCAGTTATCGGGACGTGACATCTTAGATAAACTCTCTCAAAAAGGGCAAGAAAATCTTCTTACAAAATTGTTGGAGAATTGTATTTTACTTCCAGCTGATCAATTAACTATTGAAGGTAAGCAAAGTATGTCAGAAGCGTTTCTGCAGAAATTAAAGGGTATTTCTTCGGTTATGTTTTCAAATGAAATTGAGATTTTCGAAAGAATAGTTGCATTTGAGCAAGAAGAGTTTTCTTGGGAGATATATGATCGATTGACGGAAGAAGTTCATAATCTTGTTCTGTATTATGGCATTGAAGGATTTGACAAATCATCGTATGTTTCGATAGATAAGCTTGCTTCTAATACTGAGAATGATTTAGAAAAAGAGGTTCAAGTTGTAAAAGAACAACAGAAGTGTTTCAATGATCTATCAAAATTTATTTCTATTTTTGATATTTCAACACGCAGTAAGTATTTAGCCTATGAGATGCTTCGAAAAAAATATGGTGGAGAATTCAAGCCTCGAAACGCTCGAGAAATGAGTAAATTTTTGCGAGATCTATCAACTACGCTTTTTCAAAGAGATGGCTATTGGATGGAATCATTTGGCTATTTAGGAGAAAAGTACCAGCATAAAATTGATAATCAACTCTTGAAGTTGAAGAAGGAAATTCTTGAGCAATTGCTTGGTCAAGATTCGGGGGACGGATCAGAACTATTGATTTCAACCGAATTGTTGAATAGTTCAACGAAACAATTAGAGAAACTTGTTGGACAAAGCCATAAATCTCGTGCTTATTTTTTACAAGTTAGTCCAAGTAATCAAATAGTCTTTAATCATATTTATAAAGGCTATGGAGTCTACCGTAGACGGTTTAATCATTATCTTCCAACAGATCAAGAAAGTTATAGATTAGATGGAGCTTTAGTAGATATTCCAATGACATTTGGTTTCAATGCAAATATTCGAGAAAGTACAGATAAGACCTTATCCTTACCATTAGGTGAACGAGCTTTTGCCAGCTCTGAACAATTGAACTGGTTAGATTTAGGTTTTCGACTTTCAAAACAATCAAAGGAAATCGAAGTGTTCGAAAAGGCAACGGGTGCTATTATTTATCCACACTTCTTAGGAAGTTTAATAACAGTCGCCCTCCCTTCATTAGTTGCGGTTTTTAATTCAATTACTCTCAATGATTCTATTTATTTTGATTTTGGAGAATTGTTACTCAGACAGAAAATAAAAAATCATTCTCAGGAAAAAGTAGTGGTCCCAAGACTTTGCTTTGAAAAAGTTGATTTTATATTATCTCGAAAAAAATGGTATCTTGCTTGTGAAAAATTACATACCATTTTACAGGAAGATACGTCAATGGGTCAAAAATGGTTAGAAGTTATCGAGTATTTTGAAGAAGAAGAGTTGCCATTATCTTTCTTTGTAAAAGACTTTTTCGAGTCTTATAATCAGGACTCGGAGTTACTAAAAACAAAACCACTATACATCAATTTTGAATCTTTTTTAAGCTTTAAAGCATTTGTAGGTTTGGTGAAGAAGAAGGATAGAATTTTAATCGAAGAGGTCTTGCCAGAATGTACTGATACAGAAACAGATATGATTACAGAGTTAATTGTTGAAACAAATGATTGAGAAAAGAGGAGGAGATTATGGTATATAAATTATCTGTATTTATCAATGATTTAGCTTTTTCAAACAGTCTAATCATTAAGATTTATAGTTTTTTAAATAATAAAGCAATTAAAGAAATTTGGGTGAAGAAATCAATTCAGCGTGGTCACCATCTTGAATTGTTTTCTCTCAATAAAGAGTATTTGAAGACAATGGAAGATTTTATTGTTGGAGAACTGTCAAGTTATTCCCCAGTTAATGTTCCTGAAATGAAATTAAAGAAGCAAATCATGAGTGTTGCAGCTGCAGAAAACACGGAGGCTGACTTAAATATTCAACCGGATGGGACAATTCTGTTTGAAGAAGTTGAAGAACTATATCAAGATAAAGTTAGGTTAAATTCCTATGAGACTGAGTTGGTTGTGGAAAAGAAAAAGATGGAGTTGATTCTCTATCTTGAAAGTATAGGATTCTTCAACGAGCCTGAAAATCAGCAAAATATTTTATTGGTTAAACTATTCTTAAATTTAGGGTTACTTTTTAATAACAATTTAAAAATGGGTTATCTATCTATGAAGTCAAATATTCTATTCTTTAACTTACAACTGGAGAAGTTGAAGGGTACAATGTCGCCGGAGAAGTATAAACGGTATCATCACTTAGTTAATTTTCTAGATGAGACAGAACAGAGTTATATCAATGAGAATATTGAAATCTTTCTGAATGAAAATAAAAGTTCATTCTATAAGCAATTTGTAGAAGAACTTTATCAATTTTTTAGTGATGAATTTGAAAAAGGAAACCTTTATTATGAAAACCTAAGTGATGCAGAGAGTTTTGTTCAGAAATCACGAAAGAATGGTCAGATAACAGATTTTCACAAAAAATTCTTTACGAATCAAGCTTTTCTTTCCCATCATGCTTCGGAACCCTTTGTGATTTATCGTTATACAGTTGATGTTCTTTATCAAATTATGCCGTTGTTAAACGTTAATCCGCTTCGAAAACAGAAAATTACAAAAATGGTAAGTGATAAGGTTGAGACAGGCTATGATATGACCTGGGAAGACAGTTATGCTGACATGCAAGAATTATTTAACAAGAAGGTACAATAAATGCATATTTTACTTGAAGATGGAGAAAAATATATTTTTGATGGAATCTACTATAGAAAATTTAATTCAAAGAGTAGGAACTTATATTTTCATCAGTTAAAACATAACCATTCCATTTGTTTAGTTAAGAGTCAGCGTGTGAAGTGTCCGTCTCTTACTTTTGAATTGGTGGATGTGGACAATATTGGTGATCTTCCTGTATTGGATAAAAATGATTGTAAGAAAATAGTTGAATTCTTTGCCAAAAACATGACAAAAACTTTTGATAAAGTGATGGAAGTTAGTCAAACAATGAATCAGCTTGGATCTCCGACTTTTTCAGATGGTATCGACACAACAGTAGGAAAATCAATTGTAAAAGTATTAGCTGCACAGTTATTACGCACCTACTTGAGAGAGCAGGGGTGGATAGTACGAGTAGATTTTGAAAATTACCCTAGTAGAAAGGGACAGTTTTTAAAAGTAGATCTTCTCGAAGGCAAAGATATTTATTGTGGGGTAGTAAATGAATACGAACTTAATTACTAATGACTCTTTTTTTAATAAAAAGTATTTAGAAAGTCTGGAAGAAGGACGTAAATATGCTATTTTGGTAGTAGATCACCTCTTCTTTTTCAAGAAAGAGGAAGGATTTCTTGAGGATTTCTTATATACAGTTTCTTTATACAATAGGACTAAAACAAAAAATGTATTAGCTAGCATGTTTTCAACAAATTACCAAAATAGCGAGTTGGAGATAGAAAAAGCAAAACCTCTTATGGACAGGCTAGTCTTTAAAAAGGGACAGATAGGAGTACTGTATCTAGAAAATCAAGCCCTCTCCTATGTTTGTATTAAGAAAAAAAGAACATTTCAAACCAAAAGTAAAATGGAGCTTGGAACTTTATTAGAAAAGGTCACTATTGGTGAATCAGCTGGCTTTCGAGAAAAAACTGTGAGTGAGCTGTCAAAATATGCACAAGAGTTTTTAGACAAGACGGTTGCCTATCGTAAATTTTTCGATTTAGATTCAGATTATTTTCCAGGAGTGGGCATTGAATATGCTGTAACAGACAAATATACAGAATGTGGTTATGGTCGTTCTGCATCTTTTCATGATTCTACTAATATTGCTCTCCTAGAAGCTATTGAAAGATATTCCTCCCTTTTTTACCCCTATCAAAATAAAGATATTTATGCTAAGTTCTCAGACTTAGACAATGCTATTCACCCCAAGAATTTCATTCTCCCATCTTCTGAAAAAAATCCTTTTATGCAGTACCATGATAATTTGGAGATTTATTGGACAGAGGCGGAATCTCTTAGAGATAAGAAAACAGTACTAGTTCCTGAACAATTAGCAGTATATGGAGATTCTTTCTTTAGAGATAAAAAGAAACAGCATCGATTCATATATGATAGTTCAAATGGTGTTTCTTTAGGAGGATCATTTGAGGAAGCTGTACTATATGGATTATTGGAGTTAATTGAGAGGGATAATTTTTTAACGACATGGTATGGTAGGATTCCAATCAATGAAGTTAGACTGGAATCTCTGGGCTTGTCTGAAGATACATTAAATACAGTTCATCGTGCTCAACGAGACGGTTTTGATGTCAAAGTTTACGATATTTCAATGGAGTTAGGAGTCCCTTCTTTTTGGGCCTTAGTAAGAAGTTTGAAAGGGCATAAAATGTACTCTTATACAGCCGCAGGGAGCAACCCAATCCCTCATAAAGCAGCGGAGTCAGCATTGTTAGAAGCTTTGGTTGGAATTAAAATCCATGATAATATAAACTCTGAATTTGGAACAACAGTTCCTACTGAGGTTATTGAGATGGAGGATCACGTCAACTATTATTCTAGTGATCAGCACAAAGGTGCTTATGATTTTCTGCAAGCTTCCCATGTAACTGACTTATCAACAGAAAATTACATTAAAGCCTTTAATACGAAGACTTATTTGAAAAAATTAATTAATGAAGTATTAAAAAAATATGAAGATATCTATGTCGTTAATTTGACTTCAAAAGAAATGGAGAAATTAGGGATCTATACTGTGAAAGTTATTGTTCCAGGACTTCTTCCGATAACTTTTGGTGTACAAAATGAAAGAATATCTGAATCTCGTATCAATAGAGAAAGGAGTAGGAGAGGTCTTGAGGAAGTGAAGCAGATTAGTTGCTATCCTCACCCTTTCCCTTAATATAATATGAAAGAAACTGACAAATGGTTATCCTACCATATCTTTTGCCATAATCTTCTTCATCATGACCGTATCATTTGTAAGTTAAATAAATGGGCCTCTGAAAAACAACTTTACCCTTATTTTTTCATTCGATACTGGGAAGGGGGGCCTCATATCCGTTTTCGGATAAAGAGGGAAGATACCATTCGGGATGACTATTACAATACTCTCGTTGACCTCCTAGAATCGGAATTGTCTGATGAGAGTATCATTCTGACAAAAGAAGAGTATTATCAAGGACATAAGTTAGATGGAGAGAAAATTCCTATTGAGGAATTGCCTTGGTATGAGAATAACACTATTGTTCCGATTACCTATGTTCGAGAGAATGAGAGGTACGGGGGAAAAGAAGCAATTGAGCATGCGGAATATGTTTTTTACCGCTCTAGTCAATTAGTCTCAGCTATGTTAGAAGGTTGTATGAACTGCCACATGATGATTCGGATGCTATTTTATGTCCATATTTATGAGAAAGTAAATGCAGCAATTAAAGAGTGTGGTATAAACTTTGATTTCCCCCAATTCTATGCCAATTGTTTCTCGTATTGGAATGAACTTTATGACTTGAAAGATGCAGAATATATAAGAGACATTGCTAATGCTATCAAACACTCATTTGAGGACAAAGAAGAAAAAATAAATACTGTCTTTTCATTTATTCAGCCACAAATTCAGAACAATTTTATTGACTCTTTAGTAGAGTATTTAAAAAATGTTTCTCAATTAAAGGGAAACAAGATGATGCGCTCTGTCCTGTTTTCTCAAATGCATATGTTCGCGAACCGTCTCGGAATTCCGATTGAATATGAATGTGCCATATACAGTTATTATAACCAGAAAAATAAAAATTTAACTTGCCAGAAGGGAGCATAAATGAAAAAAGTATTGCTTAATGAAGAAATGTATTATACGCCTAACTTTGATTATGATCAATTAAAGAATCGTAGAAAGAAGTTTGCAACCAATCGTATCAATTGGTTTATGAACAATAGTCCTAAACAAGACTATCAATTTCCTAAAGACAACCCAACAGATTTTGATTCCAACAAACAGTATAGTTACTATCAAGAAAATAATGCAGATGATCCGATTCGAAAATTATTTGAAAATCGACGCTCAACGCTTTTAAATTCTTTTGATGGGAAATGGAGTCGTGAAGAACTATTTAATTTATTGACAATAGCTGTTGGACCCAATCCACGAAAAAGATTTTATCATGGAGAGGAATTAATTTTAAGAAACTATCCATCTGGTGGAGCTTTGTTTCCAGTAAAACTTTATCTTTTTATCAAGGATGTGGAAGGTATGGAACCGGGTGTTTACTATATTAGTTCTCAGTTGAAAAAATTGATTAAAGTTGAAAGCAAGGAAAATCTGGTCTGGGACAATCTCTTTCCAATGACTCTTTACAAATTAGACGCATTGAGCAATTCAACAGAAAAAATTAGTTTTGCTGTATTCATGGTTGTTGATTTTAAGGAATCTTTTAAAAAATATGGAGAACTTTCCGAACGTTTAGCTTTCTTTGAGGCTGGACATGTTGCCCAAAATCTTCAGTTGGTTTCGAGTCATCTCAACAAAAAATCACTACCCATTTGTGGTCTCTTTCCAGAAGAAGTTGAAAAACAAATTAATATCCAGAACAACGATAGCCAATATTGTGTTTATGGTATCCTATTTGGATAAAAGCAAGGAGAATTGTTATGCTAATAAATCCATTCCTAACAGTTGAAAATCAGAACGGTGTTTATTATTTTTCTGAAAAATACGGTAAAACAAAAAAGCCTTTTCTAACTTTACAATCAAAAAGAGAACTGGCTGATTTGATAAATGATAGAGAGCTAAATAAAAAAATTAGTAAGCATCTTAATTATTCATTTGCAATTCCAGAACATCATAAGGAACTTTTTTCTATATTGGAAGAAAATGTAGCGTTTTGCTCTGAGCTTGTTAACAAAACAATGCTTGCTAAGTTCTTAATGTACAGATTACATTCTGCGACAATTGAATTCTACAATTACAGTGATTTGAATTTGCAGCATTTAAAAAAGATGTTAGAGTTGGAAAATGGGACTGAGAGTCGAGTACAAGTTGTTATCTATGACAAAAACAGTCATATTCAGGACTTCCAGCCTACATATAATCAAGGATTGCTTCTATTTTTTGAAGTATGTGGTGGAAAATTACGTGGGATAGGTCCTTTTGTAGAAGTATCAGCAGATGGCACTAAAATGAGCCATTTTCAGGAAGAGAAAAACGTAGAGAGAAAAGTCGAGAAAGAAGATAGTTACTGGAATCGATCAATTGAGGAAGTTGTCTTAGATACAGTACTTTCAGCTATTACAGATTATTTTTCAGATTATATTACTGTCTCTTCACCTTTTATGTACCGAAGAGCTATCTTGAATGAAGATACAGTTTGTCTTTGTGAAGCATTTTCTCGTCAATGAGTTTCTTAAGACAAGATTTATAAATTGTTTGGACTGAGGGTTTTCTCGGTTCTTTTTTTGATCTCAAAATGAAGTCGTAATAAATTTTTTAAAAATTTCCATTTATTCTTTTTTTATGGTAAGTTCAAAAATCAGCTGAGCACTCTAGAACCATCATAAAGTATATGAGTATGGAGGAGCTCAGGAGTAAGATTATTGAGGAAAAGACATGATTTAATAGGATTGAAAAACAGTCAGACCAACTAATTTCGTAAGCTTTTATACGACTTGTGCAAAGTGAAGGCTGATAGATTTTGTAGCATTTTTCCATGGACTAAAATATCCAATTCAGCAGTCTTAAAATTCCTTTGTCAAATCAATATCCTTTCTAGACTGATACCTTTATAAATGCTCTCTATTTCGTAACGATCAATTAATCACGACATGAACTTTGTCCTCATAAGTTAATTTAATGAGAAAAGCACCCCAAAAGTTAGATTTATTTGTCTAACTTTTGGGGTGCAGTTCAAAAATTATTTGCACACGGAGAAGATAATATTATTTTAGTAACTAATTTTTATGATTATTCGCTCTTTATTTCTATGAAATCATCGATGTATCCTTTTATTAATTCTAGTAGTGTTGTATAGCTGTAATTTGAAGATAAGTCAATAATTCCTAGAAGTTCAAGGTGATTTTCGAAAATATAATTATAGTCAACATCCGACGTTAGTAGTACGATTTGTGCAGAGTTCTCATTGTTTCGAATAGCTTTCACCATGGTTCTGTAATTGCTTTTTTGAGTAATTATGATAAAATATAGACTAAGAAATTCATGAGAGATTTTAATAGTTTTTAATGGGCTATCCATCTTGCATTGAATTTTTTTCTGTTTACAGTAATGTTTGATGGACAGGTATAGTCTTAGCGACGTTAATAACTGCCGAAATAATTTCAATATATATTCCTTCTATTCTATGAGATTTGACTTTATTATAATATTTTAGAAGAGGAAATATTGGGTTTATCAAAAACGGTCTGTATATTGTCATTAACAGTCATCATTTTTAATAGTTTAGGAGAAAAGGATGATTAACATCTTTGTTCTAGAAGACGAAATTTTACAGCAATCTCGTATTGAAAATACGATAACAGAGGTTCTAACAAAGCATTCTTGGAAATGTAAGGGACCTGAGATTTTTGGGAAACCCTCTCAAATGCTAGAAGCAATAGTTGAACGTGGTTCCCATCAACTATTCTTTCTAGATATTGAAATAAGGGGAGAAGAGAAAAAAGGATTAGATATTGCTAGACAAATACGTGAACAAGATCCACATGCCACAATCGTATTTGTAACGACGCATTCAGAGTTTATGCCTATAACTTTTAAATACAAAGTAGCTGCTTTAGACTTTGTTGATAAAGCCCTAGGAAACGAACAATTTACTTATCGGATTGAATCTATTATCGAGTATGCCATGGAAAAAGAAGGACAGGCAGTCTCTCAAGATGCCTTTAAGTTTGAAACATCTTTGGCACAAGTTCAGGTTCCTTTTAATAAAGTATTGTATTTTGAGACTTCCCCAACGGTTCACAAAGTAATTCTACATACGACAGATGAACGTCTTGAGTTTTATGCAAGTATATCGGAAGTTGAAAGGGCAGATGAACGACTATATCGTTGTCATAAGTCTTTTGTTGTCAATCCAGAAAATATTGAAAAAATAGATAAAGAACAAAGAATTGTTTATTTTGATGGGGACCAAAATTGTTTAATCTCTCGTTCAAAAATGAAGGGCTTGAAAGAACGGATTAAATAGCAAAGTATACCAGAAAAGTAATGGAAAGGTCAGCTTATGGAAATGTTATTTGAACATTTGACATTTGTCGCCCACATAATTGTTGTCTTATTGCTGTATCAACACATTAGTGGAAATAAATTCAAGTGGTATTGGTTTATCATTTTTCCAATAACATTTAGGATTCTTTTCCTGCTGGTTCCACCACTAGCTTATTTTGCCTATATATTCTTCCTGCCCGTCTATTCTCTATATCGAAATAAGTATGGTAGTAGGTTGTTGGATGTTTTTTATAGTTTTTATCCCATTGTAGTAGAAAGCTTGATTGGACGTGTATTAGCTTTCTATCTGTTTCCTATACTTGGATTTAACCAAGTTATGATTAACACACATTATTGGATAAATTTTATAATAGAAGTTTCAATTTACCCACTATACTTCTATTTTACAAAGTTTGTGAAAATTGATTTTTACAATTTACAAAAAGGGGTTAAGAAAAATTATTTAAGCCGCTACTTTGTTCTCATGAATGTATCGATGTTTTTTTACATAATTTTGTTGCAGGTACTGGTGATAGGAGAAGGTTTTATTCCAAATGCAGTAGAACATCGTGAACATTTAGTAGGGATTTATGTTGTCATATTTTTTGTAATGCTGATTTATTTAAACTCAACTCTTACTGAGAAATTAGAGTTAGAGTTGCTTTATCAAAAAAACAAACAATTAGAAGAATTGTCAGTTTATAGCAAGCATGTTGAATCCTTATATAACGAAATCAGAAGCTTCAGACATGACTATATCAATGTTCTGACGAGTATACAAGAAGGAATTGAACTTAAAGATATCGAGGCTATCCAAGAAGTTTATGATAATGTCTTGTCTAAGACAAAAGAGAATTTTTCAAATAGTAAGTACGACTTCGCTAATCTTTCTAATATTACGAATACTGCAATTAAAAGTGTTGTTTCTGCCAAATTGTTAGAAGCTCAAAGTAAGAACGTAGAAGTGCATATCGAAGTTGAAAGCCTAGTAAGTCTTTCCAACATGGACGCTTTGGATATAATAACGATATTATCTATTCTTTTAGATAATGCTATCGAAGCAGCCTGCTTGGCAGAAAAGCCATGTTTAACTTTGGCTATTTTCCAAGAAAAAGATAGTGATATTATTGTTGTAGAAAACTCTATTCGAGAAGAAAAAATCAATATTTCTAAAATCTTTGACCTGGGGTACTCTTCAAAGGGAGAGAATAGGGGAATTGGTTTATCAAACGTGCATGACATTTTGGATAAATATCCTGCGGCCTTTATTAAAACAAGTAGCCGAAAACATTTATTTAGACAAACTATTGAAATCAAAAGAGTTTGTTAACTTTAGTGAGTTAGTGTCAGGAATTGCCTAGTCGTAACTAATTGTAAGTCCACTAAAAAGTGAACTTGGTAGTTAAAATAAAAAAGGAGGAATCTATCTTATATTTGGGTAGGTTCCTCCTTTTAAGTTTCTTTGGCTCTTAGTCAACTGTAGTGAGTGACGAAAAGCTATCAATAAAGAGCTAAAAAAACTAGGGCCATTGCCCTAGTTGTAAAGGAGGTTTGTTCACATCTGGGTTTATAGGAGATTATGATGTGAACAGGATTGGATTAGGAGTCTCTATTTCTATTAGGAGGATTAGAGACTGAAAGGATTAATTTTCGAGTGTAGTTTCATCGAACTACAAGAAAATTATAGCAGTTTATGGGGAAGGACACAATGGATTTAGGGGGTGTCACATCTCTTATTTCCCAAAGGTTGAATTTTATAATATTTGATGTGATAATATAAAAGTGGGGTTCAGATATAACTATCATCCACATTTTGCTTGTGAGTCAGAATTGCTGATATCACTATGCAAGATTTTTATTTAATATATATGGTACTATTAGTTCGAAGATTCGAATCAGAGAGTATGTCTTATTATTTCAAGGTTACAATACGTCTAACAACTCTTTCTATAAAAGGGAAATATACTTTTTAACCTTACACAATATCTTGAAAGGAAATAGAGTTATGAAAAGCTTTTTAAAAAACTTATCGTTTACAATGAGTGATTCAATTCTAATGGCTTTGAAACACCCAGAATTGTTTTTCTTATTGGTTTTAGAAAACTATTTAATTTTACCATATGTTTCGGATATTCAACCTTTCCTTGTGCCTATTGTAATTGCAATAACGATAATTGGTGTTGATATTTACTTTATGGGAAATATATTTACCCATTCTAAAGAGATCTCAAGGGTACTTTGGTCATATATCTTAAGGTTTTTAATTACGATCCTAGTGATGATATTTATTATTTATCCCTTTATTAGTCACTATGCTTGGGTTAGTTTATACCGTTTATTTAAATTATTTGGAAAGATTCTTTATTCAGAAGATTATATAATTGTGTCATTACTTACGGTAGTTCTCTGTCTTTTTATATGTGATTTTATAGCTAAATTGACTCTTTCAAAAAAGAAAAATAAAAAAATTGGTAATTTACCAGGGTACTGTATTGGTTTTTTTGTATTTTTTATATTTCTCGTACTAATAGTATTCTTTACTTTTACAAAATCGTTTAGCCAATTTGAGATATTTAAAATACCGGCTATTTTTCTTATCTTCATTCTATGGTGTATTCTACTCATATGGCAAAGATTATACTGTCTTTCGTTAAATGATTTTGTATCAATTGATAAGAATTTGTATTCCTATTCAGAAGACTAATGTTTATTTTGTAAGATTGGAGTAAATAGTTTCAAATTATTCAGAGGATTTTAGCAACTCAAGGATAAAAGTATAGTTGGTTCCATAATAGAAGACTTTTTACGTATGGGGAAGGACTATTTAAAAACTTAAGTTGTATCGAACTCTAATAAACAAGCCAGATATTATTAGTGAAGGATTTAGTTCTATATTATATAGGGCTAGGTCCTTTTCTACTATAGTCACACTAAGGAAATTGTCTTTTTTGAAATAAAGTTTAGTGTAAAAAATGTACACTAAACCAACACCCTATCTGGTGATTTTTTTGATAAGGCGTTACAATAATATGGCATAAACAATTTTACCGATTTTGAGTAGAAGTATAATCGTAAAGTTTGTTATGCGTTATGAGGTAATACATTGTTCTAATGAGATGATGTATAGAGGCAATCGGGTGTGGTTTGGTTGAAGTCACTTGCGATTGTTTTTTCCGTTTTAGTTTAATTTGCTAATTGTTGAAGAAATAGATCTGGACTAAAATACCTTACGGGAGATTCAACATCAATAATTAAAAACTAATAAGAAATACATAAAATTGTTAAATTTTTAGAATTCTCGTTGTAATAAAACTAAATTTACGATAAAATTAAATCAAAAAGACAGAATAAGTTGGTAACTATATCATTATAGTAACATTTCTGAATTTAATACTATAGATAGTCTGTGTTTAGAGCGTATAAGAATTTTGTTTGTGATTTTGCTAGTAAAGAAGGTAACTGCGAATGACTATAAGAGAACGGATAGAAGAAATAAATTCATTTTTTTTAAATCAACGAAAGCATTTCAGTTTAGTTGAATCCGAAATAGATACATTAAAACACACATATACTTTAAGAGAAGAACAAATTCGTAAGAAATATTTAAACAGAAGAAATGATGTGAACCGAGTCTACAACGAAGTACTGAAATTTTATAGAATTGCGAAAGATAATACACGTGCTGAATTAGTTAAACGGGGAAAACAGCCAATCGCTCCTGATATTAACCTTCTATCAGAAATGGTGTATAAAATAGATGAAAACAATTATAATGATTCTACCGCTTCAAAGATAGTTGAGCTTTCAAGTAATTACATTGTTTTTCTTGAACATCAGATTAATGAAATTGATGGAATTGAAAAAGAAGAACTGGATAAACTAGAGACTGAGTTAAAAAATAAATTATTGGTTTTAAAACGGAAAAAGCAATCTATCTTAAAATCATGTGAAGATTATCTTTCAGGACAAGAGGTTGGTAATCTTAGAAAATTATTTGATATTCTTGATAAAGAATATGGGTTTGGTAATAACAATGCAGTTCGAAAAACAAATGGATTAAACAAAACACTTTTATACGGGTATCAGCAAAGAAAGTTGTCGATACCATTAAGCTTGCAACAGAAGGCTCAAAAAGAGTTAGGAAAAAACTATAAAAACAATTATATTGATTGTCCATGTGGATTTAATTTCAGCAAGCAGACATATATAATTGCAGAATATGTTCCTTGCATCGAATCGGAAATTCAAAATGGAATCAAGGGTTTAGTTATAAATGTTTTACTCAGCCTACCAATTGAAGATATTAGAGTAAGTATTCTTGATAGTATAAAGTACAGTGCAAATATGCTTGGAGATTTATCCTCACTCGCTGGTCTGCAAGGAGGAGTTATAGAATCTGTTCCAAAAAATGAGGATGATTTAAAAAATAAAATTAAAGCGCTTTCGGAGTATTATCGTAGTGTTGAACGAAAAATTGGGAAAAGAAATGTATTTGACCATAATAAGAGAGTGTCCTCAACAGAACGAATTCCCCTAAGGCTCTTGTTAATTAATCGGGAAGAAAAAAAATATAATTCTACTTCATCAGAGATATCATATTTATTAAACAATGCACATAAGCTAGGGATTATTGTTGTAGAACTCGTGTGTAACAGAGACGGAGGTAGCAAGAGTCATAATATAGAACAGAATATACTTACAAATACAAATGGAGAAATAAGAATCGTTGCAGATAGTGCAGGTAGATTATACAGGCTTCAAGATAAAGCGTTTTATCCATTTAGATGGCATCAGGCCCCCAATAGGCTTTCAGATGAATTTATAAGTTCACTTGAGGGACAGATAAAGCGAAATAAGCGTGATCCAGATTTATTCTCGTACTATCCTTTAAAAGTTCCAGAGAGGTCAAGTGGGAAAAGACGTCCTATAATTATTCCATTTGCAAGAGACGACAATGACTCCATAGTGAGTTGTACTTTTGAAAATGAGAATTTTGCTGCTTACATCATGGGAGCATCTCGTTCTGGGAAGTCTACACTTTTGCATGTGATGATATGTTCACTAATTATGAACTATCATCCTGATGAAGTTGAACTATGGCTTGTTGACTTCAAAAAGACTGAGTTTCGGCGTTATGCGCAATCATGTCCCCCTCATTTAAAATATTTGTTGCTAGAAGAATCTGAAGATTTAATCTTTGATCTTATTGATGAGCTTAAGGAGACCTTGAATGAACGTATGAGGATTTTCTCGGATAATGGATGGTCAAAACTATCTGAGGTGCCCTCACAAATATATATGCCTGCTATCTTTATTATCATTGATGAATTTGCGCAAGTATCTCAAAAACTACGCGATTCACAGTTTTCTGGTGAGACCAACTATTCTCGTGAGCTTGAAAATATTCTAGCAAAAGGAGCTGCTTTTGGAGTGAAGTTTATTTTTGCTAGTCAATCATATAATACAGGAGTTGAAGGCCTTTCTCAAACAGCAAGAAAACAGATACAGATGAGGTTTGCTCTAAAAAATACAGCTGATGAAGTGAAAGATACACTTAATTTAAACTCTTATCAGATTGATGAGAGATTAATGCAGTTAATTTCATCCCTTCGAGTATATGAAACTTTATTCAAGAGAATAGATGATAATACCGGCGTAACTATAGTAGATAGATATTTCAATCTAAAAGTAGAAATGTCAGAATTGAAATCTGCGATTGAGTTTTTAAATTCCAAACTTTATCCTACAGATTCTTTAATAGATAGATTCTCCTATATCAACAAAAATCCAGTTTTACTGATAAATGACCAACCATTAACTTTTAAAAGCTTAGTTCCTAAATATATTTCTTTCGAGAAGAATATATCTAATAGTAGAACTTATAGAGATGTAGATTCAGATGATGTGTTTATTTATCTAGGGGTCCCATGTAGTTTTAAGCTAGTGAAACCCATTCTTTTTAAGAAAATGGCTTCCCAAAACTTATTGCTTGTTGGAGGAGAAATAGATACACAAGCATGCATATTACTTTCTATTATTAATAGTTGGAGAAAGATAGATACTAAGTTATCTAACTTTGAAATATGGGCTCATGAGCAATACCCTACATTTAAACGATATAAAGACCGTTGGCAACAAGCAAAATGTGAAAGTGATATTCGTAAGATAACAGAACGAACAGAAAAGCTCATTGATAATCTTTCTAACAGTATTACAACAAATAAACTTATTGTTTGTATGGGGCTTGATTTTTTGTATGATGATTTTGATGATTATATCAACTTATCAAACTTACGAAAAACAAGTAAGGGAAGTAACCCGAGTGAGAATAGTGGTATTGATTTGTGGTCACTTATGAATTCTACGGATGTTACTCAAGAACAGATAAAGACTTATAATAATACTACTGATTCGAACAATACGGATCATGATGTTATAGGTGACTTGAGAAAGAATATGAATTTGTTATTATCAATGGCCTCTAAAAAAGGAATCCATTTTGTATTTTTGTTTACACACCATCAAAATTATCGTGCTGCTAAGATAAGAGCATCTGATTGTCAACACAAAGTACTATTTCCAATGTCTAGAACTGAATCGAAAGATATCGCAAATATTGATACAAGTGATTTAGGAAATGGAATCTTTGTGTACAGCGATGGTTACAAAAAATTTTATATGCGCCCTCATATTTATAGAGGGGTTCCATGTAATGGTTGGATTTTTGATAATGGTACTATTATCAAGTTGTAATGTAAGTGCTTCAGAATACGGAGGAATCCAATGACAAGATTCGATGTAAGTTCTAGTGGGGCGAATGCTCTGATGGAATTATCAAGAAAGTTACTATCAACATATGAGAATCTGGTTAATGCTGGTGTAGTGTTAGAAGAGAGAATTGGTTTTCTCGAAGGAAGAGATGCGGAGCTTTATACAAAAATTATAGAAGCATCGCAACATATAACGTTCCTAGTAAAAAAAGATAGAGATAATTTTTTCCAACTCTCAAATAAGTTGAAGCTTTTATCAATTAAATTACAAGAAATACTTGATATTTCGTCAGTATCGGTAACAGCTAATTCTGGGGAACAAAATGTAAGAAACGAAACAATGTTCATTGAGAGCATAGAAGAAAAGAACATTCTTGATAATTTTTATAATAGTTTAAACGTGACCAAAACAATCAATCTTATAGATCCTCCGGGCGGTCACCGTCTGTCTTGGGTGCATTCAAGGGATATCATTGGCGTATTTCATTTTGAGAGTATTAAAGCAGATGATCTTTGGAATCACCATACTGGTAACAAAGCTAAGTTTGCAGAACTTGCTTTAAAAATCGGAACTGTCAGGACTATGATTGAAGGAGGAATGAATTTGGAACAAATAAAACAAGATTCCACTTTAACAGCTTGCGTTGAGCAATATTTTTCTTTGAATAGGGCGGTTAGAGTCTATCAATATGGCGATAAGTATATTTTCTCAGGAGAAGGTCGTCGTAGAGTGCGCATAGCTCAAGAATTGGGACTTGATATTCCTGTTTTTATAGCTAAGATCGCTCACATAGTATAAGGTGGAGGAGGATTAAGTTAATGTTAGATACAAATGAATTGCAGAATGCAGCACAAGCATTACAAATTTATATTGAAGATGTTCAAGATAACATCAAGGTTATGAATAGTGCTGCTATTGATTGCATTGATAATATGGGAAGTGACCAGTATAGTGAGAAGGCTGCCAATCAGCTTCAAGAATGCATTAAGGGAATAATACCTAGTGTAATTGAAGCGCAGGTACTACATGGAAAAATTTTGAGCAAAATCAGAGAAATTGAAGAGTCTCAAAATATACTTTGATAGAACAAGAGGGTTTATATGGCAAAGATAGAGGCAACCAAAATGGGTGCTGAGACGTTGAGAAAATTAGCATCTGACTTAAAAAATAGCAATGATAATTTGCAAATATGTAGCAATACATTGAAAAGTTCAATATTAGGTTTAGATAATTTAGGAGACTTTTCTGTCCAAATAATGGATATTGTAGAGCAAATTGCAGCATCTCAAGTTCAAGGAAGTGAATCGGTAGAACAACTCTGTGGTAGATTAAACACTTTAGCAACTAAGATAGAGTCTATTTGCGATTCATTATAGACATCGGGAGAGAAATAGAGTGGAACCTATAAGAAATAGCATTATCAAAGAAAAATTTAGATTGCATAATGAATATATTGCTACAAGTAAAGAAAGGGATATTAATTCACAACTCGATTGTGAAATTAGAAAACTCAGAAAAAAGACTATACCGCCTGTAACATCCTATCTAATACGTGGTGTTATTTTTGGATATTTTATAGCGATTTTTGTAGGAGTAGCATATAATTCTCTAAGTGCGTTTGGAACCGGTTGGTTTTTTTCTATTGTTGGTGCTGTAATTATTTGGGGATTGAGATGTACTTCAATAATAGAGTTCAATAAATCTATTGAAGAAAAAAAATCGACATTAAATCTAAAAGCACAAGAAGACATTAGAAAAGTACATGAGGATTCTGATCGAAAAACTCGTGAAGAGATTGAAAATTATGATAGGGAGGTGAAAACATACTTTAGGAAAATCAAGAATAACAGAAAGAGTCTTGAAAGGATGGTGGACTTTGCATGTAATCTATTTGACTCTGCTCTTATAGATGCTACCAAGATGGCATCTAATGCTGAGAGATTTATTAAAATCGATTTTAAGTATACTGTTTCTATGACTAACATAGTTTATGAAACGAGCGTAGGTCACTCAATAATATATGATATGAAATCTCATCGTTATAGGAATCTTGATAAAGATACTGAGTGTGAAGCACTAGCTGCAGCTTTAAGGAAAATGATTGGAGATTATATACTGAAGAAATATGTCTCAAAGCAGGTGCAATTAATGTATGGGAACAACGATGCAAATGTTATACTTCATTTTGAAATGCCTAATACTAATTTTGTTCCAGCGACAGTCATTATATGACAATACACTTTTTAGTTATTACGGAGGTTAAAAATAATGAATCATTTTGAGTCAGGAAAAGTTATAAACACTAATTTTGGCATTCCTATCACAATAGAGTCCTTTATAGCAGGTGGAGGACAAGGTGATGTGTATAAAGTAACTTATGATGGTAAGAAGAAAGCCCTTAAATGGTACAAACCAGGAGCATTAGCGGATCCTGATGCATTCTATGAAAATCTTGAAAAAAATGTTAAAAAGGGCTCACCTGATAAGGCGTTCTTGTGGCCACAAGCGATTACAGAAAAGACAGAAGGTTCTTTTGGGTACATTATGGATTTGAGACCAGCTGAATATCGTGAACTTACGGATATTCTTGTTTCTTCCGGTGGAGGTGGCTTTTCGACCTTCAAAGCGATTGTGGAAGCTGGAATTAGAATAGTTTCTGCCTTTCGAAGTCTATATAAGATTGGCTATAGCTATCAGGACATGAATTCTGGTAACTTCTTCATCAACCCCAAAACTGGTGCTGTACTTATTTGTGATAATGATAATGTTGCTCCTAATGAAACATATACAGGAATTATTGGGACACCACAGTATATGGCACCTGAGATTGTTATAGGAGAATCAAAGCCAAACACTCATACGGATGAGTTTTCGCTTGCTGTTGTTCTTTTCATGCTTCTATGTGCAAATCACCCTCTTGAAGGGAAACATTGGACAGTCCCATGTTTAACACCCGCTCTTGAAAAGAGATTGTACGGAAGCGATGCACTTTTCATTTTTGACCCAAATGATGATTCGAATCGACCAGTAAAAGGAGTGCATAACAATGTTCTGAAAAGGTGGGACTTCTTACCTCAATATTTAAAGGATATTTTTAATACAGCATTCTCTCATGATGCGATAACCAATCCTAACAGAAGGGTTAAGTATTTGGATTGGTTGAAGGTGCTTATTCGTTTCCAAAGCGACATTGTTAGATGTCCATCTTGTGGTAATGAGATTTTCATAATAAATGCTTCAGACACAAACTGCGATAAGTGTCAAAGACTTTTTGAAGTTAAAAATACTCTAAAACTATCAGACTACTCAATTACGGTTGCCAAAAATACAAGAATCTATAGGTGTCAGATAGAAGTTTGTAATGCAGAAGAGGCCCTTACTCCGGTTGCTCTTGTTGTAGCAAAGAAAGATAATCCTAATATTTTGGGGCTTAGAAATATGACCAAAAGTACTTTAGTTGGAGTAACACCGAGTGGAAAGACAAATCAGGTGAAACCTGGTGAGGTTATTCCAATTAAGGCTGGAATAAGCATTAAAGCTTTTGATGGAAAAATTGAAATTCAATAAATAGGAGGATACACTTATGCCATTAATTAGTGATACAGAAGAAATTTCACGCAAGCTACTTCCCATTATTTATGTATTAGATACATCTGGAAGCATGGAGGGGAGTCGTATTGCAGCAGTAAACGCAGCAATGAACGAGACGATGGAGGTTCTCAAAGATGTTTCCCAAAAAAATCCTACTGCACAGCTGAAAATAGCCGTACTACAATTTTCAAGTGGTCCCCAATGGGTGACAGATGAACTAGTTTTTATGGAAGATTTTTACTGGAATGATTTGAAGGCTGGTGGACTGACGGATTTCGGAAGCGCTCTCAATGAATTGAACAATAAACTATCAAGGAAGCAGTTTCTAATCAGTGAAGTTGGGTTTAAAGCTCCTGTTATCATTTTTATGAGTGATGGAGAACCGACCGATGATTATGAATCAGCATTGAACAAAATTAAGAGTAACAATAAGTGGTTTAAAACAGCTACTAAAATTGCAATTGCTGTAGGAGATGATGCAAATATCCAGGTTCTACAGAAGATAGCTGGTAATAATGAGGCGGTTATTAAGGTTGACGACCTTGAATCTCTCAAAAAACTAATAAGAGTTGTATCTGTAACTGCTTCTACGATTGGTAGTAAAAGTAGAACTGAAGATAATCAGACAGAGAGTATTATGTCTCAAGTTGAAAAAGATATGGGAAATGATATTCAGACTACAAGCAATTCAGATATTAGTCAAACCGATAATAATCAAGATTCATCGGATTCGTGGTCTGGACAAGATGTAGATGATAGCGATGAACCTTGGGGAGATACTTCTTGGGATTAGTAGATGGAGGTATAGGACATGTATGAGCTAGTGTGTTCCTTGACCCGGGGTTCTGAACATATAAAACATGATATTCCATGTGAGGATCATGGTCAGATTTTTGAGGCAGAATCTTGTAAAATTTTTGCAGTAGCAGACGGACATGGTGATACAAATTGTCCCAGAAGTCAACTCGGATCAAAATTTGCATGTGAGATTGCTATCTCTGAAATGAAGGTTTTCAGCACTGACATTATTGAGAATTCATGGGAGAAAAGAGTTATTTCTCCAGGTAAAGATCAAGATTCCCTCATTCGTCAACTGATAACAAGCATTGTAGCCAAATGGATCACAGCAGTTAATGAAGAATTAGAACTGAACCCTTTGTCGGAGGAAGAAAAATCAGGATGTAAAAGGTACATTGACAGATATGATAGAGGAGAGAGACTTGAGCATATCTATGGTACGACTCTTATTGCAGGTTTACTGACTGAATCTTATCTTCTCTTAATACAACAAGGTGATGGGAGATGCGTTGTTTTTAATGCTGATGGAAGCACATCTCAGCCTATTCCTTGGGACGAAGATTGTTTTGCAAATGTCACAACATCACTTTGCGACCAGGATGTTATTCAGAAATTTAGATATCATGTAATTGACCTTTCTAAGAATCCAGTAATTGCTTGTTTGATGGGTAGTGATGGAGTTGAAGATTCGTTTTTCACCATGGAACTTATGGATTCCTTTTATCGTGATTTACTCGTCTACGCAAGTGAAAATGGAGTGGCAGGATTAAATAAACATCTGGATGAAGAATTACCAGAATTTAGTCGACAAGGTAGTGGTGATGATGTGACAATTTGTGGCATCGTAGATATTGATAAAGTAAAAGAGTTTATATCTACTTTCCAACGAGATAATGAGATTATTCGTAAGGAAAGTGCATTAAAAGAAATAAATGATCGTTTAAAATCAATTAATGCTATGGGTAAGTTGGATGCTTTGAAATCTGACTATGAAAAAGCTGCAGAAACAGTAAGAAAATCTGAAGAAGATTATTCTAAAGCTGTAGAAAAGTACGATTCTTATACTTCAGATTTTCAACAATTTAATCAGGATGAAGCAGAAGGATCTGAGATAGCCAAAGTATTTGCTAGGATACTAGATGTAATCTTATCAGGAAAACGTGCTGAGACTTTGAAAAATAAAATTACTGAATTAAAAATAGAGGTTGAACAAGCAAAGCAAAATCTTGATTTATCACGTGAAAATTTAGTTCCAGTAGAAGAAGAATATCATGATTTTTTGGAGAAAAAAATAGTGTATGAGAAGAAAAAAGAAACTATAGAAGTACAACTAGCTGAACTTAGAGATTCAGAACAGTAATGATGTTTCTATAACAGTTTTTAGTTTACTCGTACTTTAATTTGCATGATAAAGGATTGAAATTAATATGGAAGCTAGTGTTTTGGTTATGAAGTGTGGCTTATCAAGAAACACATTCGGAGTTCGAATTCAAAAAATGAGGGATGGCGATTGGTATAGAACATGGGCTTTTAAACTTAACGATAAGTTAGCAAAGAGGGAAGGGTATGAGTTACAATCAATCTCAGGAAGTTTAATTGCAACAGAAGATTTCCCTGGTTGCCCGTATTGTGGAGCTCATAGTTTTTATCAATGTGGCAATTGTAATAAGATTGTATGCTGGGATACTAAAGATACTTCATTGACTTGTCCGTGGTGTAATAATAGTTGTGATACTATGGTTCAAGTAGAGCAGTTTTCAGTTGATGGTAATGAGTTTTAATTGTTTATAATAATACTTATTCAGATGGTAAAAGATACTTTCTGTAATTCTGTTAATATCCTAGACATGTTTTGAGCCAAATATTAGGGGTCTAGCAATCTACGGTTGCTAGACCCCTTTACAGTAAAGGTAAAAACTTTGCCTTTACTGTAAAGGGTGCCTTATATTTAATCCTTTTGTTTTTAAGTCTTGGTAAGTATTACTAAAGCAACTGTTGGAATCTTGATGCAGTTTTGTGTATAACTATGATGATACTAGTTAAGCAGATAATTATATAAAGTTACAGTTACTTTTTTTGGAGGTTGAATGTGTTTCCTGAATATGTAAAGTTTTACTATGAAAAGATCCCAAAAGTACAAAAAGATATTTATATACAAATGTATAGAGGCTTTCGGGAACATAAACAAAAATTTAATATAAAGGCTGATACAAATATCATAAGTCCAGAGGATTTACAATATATATTTAGATGTCTTTATAATGATACGCCATCCTTCTATTTTGTTGATATTTCAAAGTTTGAATTTATCAAGAGCTCAACAGGATATGTTTTTGTTAATAACTTCATTTACTCTGAGGAGGAAATTTTAAAGCATAATAAAGCAATTCTTGATGGACTTCAGATTTTTAAAAAACGTTATATCAAAAGTGACATGACTGATTATGAAAAAGAATTGGTTATTCATGATTATTTAGTTAGAACAGTCACCTATGACTATGAATCAATCAATGAAAACGAAAAAGAAGATCAAAATCGTGAAATATATAATGTCTTGGGACCGTTATTATGTAAAAAGGCAGTATGTTGGGGCATTGCATGTGCCTTCAAACTTATTTGTGACTATTGCCGAATCAAGTGCTTTGTAATTTTGGGAAAAGCCTTGCCGAACAATCCCGGTGACTCTGGGCACGCATGGAACATAGTAAGATTAGATGACGAAAATTACCATGTAGATGTTACTTGGGATATAAAGAAAAAAGGTGATATTTCATTTATCTATGATTATTTAAATCTAAATGATCATTTGATAAAGCTAAATCATACATGGGATGACGAGATATATCCCTTATGTAAAGCTCTTACATATAACTACTATTATAGAAATAAGTTATATGTAAAAGATTTAGAACAAATACCAGACTATATAAGAAGAAGCATATTGTCAGGATCGAAGTACATTACTTTTAAATTTGCAAATCGTATTCCTGAAGAAACTAAAATTAGAGAAATGATAGAAGTGGGTATGAAAAAAGCTCGTTATTATGATTCATATTATTGGTTAGTAGATGTAGAGACACATAACATATATATTGAATTATGCTAGAAGGAAAAGTTCTTAAACAATAATCTGCCTATATGAAGCCGTTTAAAGATATAAATGTGTTTGAAGATTCAAAATCTTTTTATACCTGAGATAATATTCTTGATGTACAGTATGCACTTGACAAAAGCATACAATTTTTGTGGGAGGAATTTATAGATGAAATGTAGTAAGTGTGGTAATGATTTAGGAATAGAAAGTAATAGTGCTGAAAAAG
>NZ_KV791080.1:0-4073 GCF_001807855.1 Streptococcus sp. HMSC10E12 | reverse complement strand
ATTGCAATGTGTAAAATTGCAATGTGTAAAATTGGGCACTAATAAATACTAACTATACAACAAGTACTAACTAACAACAATCTAGAGCCTACCGGCACTAACTAGAAATAACTACTAACTGATAACAATACAGTAGTAGTTAGAAGAATAAGAGAGGTAAAAAAACATGAAAAAACTATTTAGCTGGATTTGGTCAAGCAAAAAGCAAGAAACTGAAACTTACGTAGTTCCACAATGGGAATCATACACAGCTAAAGCTGAGCGATTCAACGCTGACCACGGATTGCCATTAGATCAATTAGTGGGGTAACTCATGAAGCTACTAAGAAAACTATTTTCCAAGAAAAAAACCAAAGAGCCAGAATACTTTTTCGAGGTGGTTGAGACACCCGAAGAAAAAAGCGAACGACTTAAACAGAAATATACCAAATAGCAACATCTTTCAGCGTGCAGCCATGGCCCTGCCGTGGAGTGTAACTTATACCCATAATTTTTCCCCAAAAAAACTTTACTAAATTACTTTTTCCTAATCTTCCCCAAAAAGTCTAATAAAACATTGAAAAACAGGACACGGTGGGGCGTTGGGTGCACGTTGAGAGCACTAAAAAAAGCATGGGTTAGGGCCCATGCAAGAAAAATACACCAAGGAGATTATACCATGAAATCTTTTAACACTCAAACAGTCGTAAAAACTGGATTCACTAAAAGCAAAGCATTTGGATTGTGTGGCACACTTGCCATTGCTACAGCTTTATTGATTGGGTCTGGCACAGTATCAGCAGACGAAACCACTCAACCAGTGGCGGACACACAACCAGCGGTAGCTAACATATACACGGCAGATAATGCCGGCAACGTTACGGTGACACCGTCTGAAACAGTGGCACCAGTAGAAGCGCCAGCGGTTGCTACCGAATCAGCACCAGTGACAGAAGCACCAGCAACAACTACAGAAGTAACTCAACCAGTCGCTGAAACACCAGCGGCACCTACTACAGTTACTAAAACGGGCGACACTATCAATGTCGAAAACCCAAACGTTGAGGTTACTTTCCCTAACGGCAACGGAAAATATAGCCCGTTTGAAGTTGAGTATAAAGATATTCAAATTCCAGACGATGTGCCAGTTAACGAGGGGGATAAAGTTACTTTTGATTTGCCTCAAGAAGTGAAATTCCAAACCTCTTACGAGTTTGATGTACACAATCCAGAGAAGGCAGTCGTTGGGAAAGCTACAGCGGATGCTACCACTAACAAGGTGACAACTGTATTCAATGACTATTTCAAATCACACCCTTTGAATAAGATCATGAACTTGAAACTAGATGCAAGCTGGACAGATAAGGTTGTATCTGGCAAGCCAGTAAATGTCAACTTTAACGGTACTGTGGTAACAGTCAATGTAGGTTCAGAGCAAGTCATCGGTAAAGATGAATTGATTGCGAAATGGGGATTCCAAGACAAAGAAGACCCTACTGTGATTAACTGGACTGCTCGTGTCAATTACGCTAAGAGAGTGCTCAACTATGTGACTATCATTGATGAAATGTCAGAGAATCAAAAGTTAGTTGATAACTACTTTGAAATTAAAAACATTGAAAGTGTTGATCCTTGGATTGACAAAGGTTCAGCTATGGACTTAGTTAAGTCTATCTCAAAATCTGAGCATGGTTTTGAAATCAAAATGGACCGTTTAGACCACATGATTTATCTATACTACAAAACTAAACTCGTAAACGCTGTTAAGGACTCAACTAACCCTACTAACAAGATTGAATTGAAAGCTGAAAATGATGGTGCCGTTTCATATCAGAAAATTCAACTTGTTGGTGGTCGTGGTGATGCGTCTGGTGAGAACAAACCAGAGCCAACGTTTGAAATTCCTCGTGAAGCTCCAAAGGTGGAAATTCCAGAGTTTCAAGGTGGCATCCCTGGTATTCCTGAAGAACGTGAAAAACCAGAATACACTGAGCCAATCGGTACAGTGCCTAACGATGCACCGGTTTTGGAAAAACCAGAATGGAACGGTGGAACAGTACCGTTTGACGCTCCGAAATACGATAAACCTGAATGGAACGGGGGCGTTATTCCTAATGATGCGCCACAGTATGATAAACCCGAATGGCATGGCGGAACAACTCCATTCGATGCACCAAGCATTGATAAACCTGAATGGTCAGGCGGTGTCGTACCTAATGAAGCTCCAATCCTCGATAAACCTGAGTTGATTATCGAGATTCCTGAAGAACCAGTTAAACCAACTACGCCATCAGAAAACACCCCTAACAAGCCCGTAACACCTCGTGAAGATAAAGAGGTACAAACTACCACAGTTACTTACAAACTCGAATCTGAGCCAAAACAAGTGGCAAATACGCCAGTTTATAAAGCCGCACTTCCTAACACTGGTGAAAAAGAAGGAATTGCTAGCACTTTGGGATTGGTAGTGATTGCTGCCGGTATCACTGCTCTAACTCTTGGATTTAAGAAGTACAACGAAGGTGAGGAAGAATAATCATGAAAGAAAACAACAAACAAGTCGTATTTTACAGCGCTGAAAAAGATGGATTTCTCGGAAAATACAAAGACAGAGGGAGTCTAGCATTTGAAGCGGGATTCAGCGAAGATTTAGAAAATGCTCTATCTATGCCGCTTGAGTCGTATGAAGACCAAAAAGACGAGCTCGACAAGCTTGCTGAACTGTTTGGCTGCGAAGTGCTTAATGTGGAAGTTGAGTACAACGTAACTAAACTTGACGGTTCGGACTTCGAACGCACAGAACGTAAAGAAATTACAAGAGACGAAATCAAAGCATTTTTGAAAAAAATAATTAATTAAAAAATCAAGAAGTGGTGGGAGGGTAGGCATTAAACATGGAACAAGAAACTTATGAAGTCGAGAACCGTTGGCGGAACAAGTACATGAATTTAGGTCGTGAGCTAGGCGAGATTATCAACAGTCAGCAAGACAGAAGCTTGTCATTGTCTCACGAAAATAACAAGCTCAAAAGAGAGCTATGGCACCTAAAAAAGTCGAAGGGCAAGAAATGGCTCTAAAATCGCTTGTAACCGTCCTAAATAATCTAGTGGCACAATTACACTAGAGAAACGGTAAAACGGCAAATAACCCCCAAAATTTTAGAATTAGGGGTATTTAAAAAGGATATGACATGGAAAATCAATTACAAACTACAAAAGGGGCGTATTTAACCGACTTGCAACAGCTTGACGGCGAGACATTGAGAAACTTTGTTGACCCGAAACATCAAGCAAGCCCACAAGAGCTTCAAACACTGCTAGCAATCGTTAAGAATCGCAATCTTAACCCTTTCACTAAAGAGGTCTATTTCATCAAGTATGGAAACAACCCAGCTCAAATCGTGGTGTCTAAGGATGCTTTCATGAAACGAGCTGAGCAAAACCAAAACTATGATGGTTTTGAAAGCGGTGTGATCTACGAGAATGAACAAGGCGAACTTAAAACTAAAAAGGGCGTTATCTTACCTCGCAAAGCTACCTTAATCGGGGGTTGGTGTGAAGTGTACCGAAAGGACCGAAGCCGTCCAGTTTATCGTGAAGTTGAGCTTTCAGCTTATAACACGCATAAAAATTGGTGGCAGAAAGCACCGGGACAAATGATTGAAAAAGTGGCAATCGTGGCAGCCGTTCGAGATGCGTTCTCGGAGAACGTTGGCGGACTATACACTGCGGACGAAATGGAACAAGCGGCACCTATCGACGTTACCCCACGAGAAACGCAAGAGGATGTTAAGGCTCGTAAAATGGCACAGATTGAGCAGTATAGACAGGAACAAGCTCAACCAGTCCAACCAGAGCCAGAACTGGTCGAAGACACTGAGGAAGTGGAAGAACAGCCACAACAAGCACGCTACGAGTCAAGAAGCGATCAACAACCTAACTTTATCAGCGATGAACAACATGACCTTATCATGCAACAAATCAATGAGCTAGCCTTAATCACTGGCCAAGCAACTGAAACAGTAGCTAATTACTACTTGAAGAAGTACAAGCTCAATGATTTTCATGAGTTGCTAGTGGCAGGTTTCAACGTGG
>NZ_KV791079.1:0-545 GCF_001807855.1 Streptococcus sp. HMSC10E12 | reverse complement strand
CTATCCGCTGGCATTACAACATTGGCTGTCAAGATACCAGTTGTTGCGTCTTTTGTGACCTTAACTGTCACTTCAGCGTTCATAGTATCGTAGTCAATATCTGTATCTGTGCCTGCCACTTCACGAACAGTGTAGGTATGTGTACCTTCTTTATCATATGAAATAGCGTCAAATTGGATCGTGCCGTCTGCCCCATTCTTCTTCGTTTGGAGAACTTGACCGTCTTCAAGCAACTCGAAGCTGAAAGCATCTGCCTCTAGGACTTTGCCTTCAAGTTTCTTCGTGAACTTGAATTGGGCGCTGGTTGCCGCCGGTGTGAAAGCATTATTAAATTCGGTATCTGTTGGAAGAGCTTTAGTCGCTGTAAGGGTATGACCATCTTTCGTGACAGTAACTGTAACCTCTGCCTTCATTGGGTCATAACTCATTCCGGCTTCTGAACCTGCGACTTCTTCTACAGTGTACTTATGAATACCAACCTCATTATTCTTATAAGTGAGCGCATCGAAGGCTACTTTACCTGAAGCATCATTGGTTTTCGTTTG
>NZ_KV791078.1:20604-24358 GCF_001807855.1 Streptococcus sp. HMSC10E12 | reverse complement strand
CTACTTTACCTGAAGCATCATTGGTTTTCGTTTGAAGTACTTTACCAGTCGCATCTTTCAAGACAAAACTGAACTCGCCATCTTTTAGGGTACGTCCTGACAAGACTTTACTAAAGTCAAATTGCGCTGTCACTGGAGCTACCGCATAGTTGTTAAAGGTCTTGTCATCTGTACCAGTTGCTTCGCCACCTGTTGAGGTCATTTCTGTTTTTGCTGTTAACAGACCTGTTTCCTCATCTTTCGATACAGTTACTTTCACTGCAATCGTCATATCATCGTAGTCTACATCTGGTTTATCACCTTTCACCTCTTTTACTGTGTAGTTGAAAACACCAACATGATCAAATGATAAGTCACTGAAAGTAATTTTCCCATCAGCTTTGTTAGCAACTGTTTCATTAACATTGTTATCACCAGTCAGTGTAAAGCTGAAATCACCTGCATTTAGACTACCATTTGAAAGGACTTTGTTAAATTCTAGGCCTACTTTTACTGGTGAAGGAGTGTAGGTGTTATTAAATTCGGTATCCGTTGGCATAATTGTATGAGCTATGTACGAATTACCATCTTCATCTACTGTGATGCTCACTTCTGCTTTCATTGCATCGTAGTTAATACCTGCTTCCGTACCTGGCACTTCTTCAACCGTATAGTGATAAACACCAGCATGGTTAAATAACTGTGGAATGAAGGTAATATGGCCAAAACTATCATTCTTTTGTGTATCAACCACATTACCACTTTGGTCAACTAGATTAAAGGTGAACTCCCCAGCCGTTAACTTTCTTCCTTCAAGACGTTTTGTAAACGCTAAATCAACCCTTGCTGGTTGTTTTGCCTTTGAAGCTGAACCTGAACCACCTGCTTTAAATGCAAAAGTTGCTTGGTAACTTTGTTCTTCACCAGAGTTGTAAGTGATTTTGATATTATTACCGTGTTTTTCTTGTAACTCCTCATTGGTATCAGGTACATTTTTTAATCGCGTCATATAGCGAACATAAACAAGCTCATTCAATTGTGCTATCTTGAAAGAAAAACCAGTTGGGCTTTCTTTGATATTTTCCAATAATTGAATCGCATTACCTTTGGAAACCCATGGAGAAATTGACTGAACTCTTTCAGCTCTAAGAGCTTTACCGTTCCATAAATCTACATTATCTGAAGGAATAGATGTCGCATGTCCTAAACGCCACGTTTCTTTCGTTTTAGTATCAAATTCATCCAAAACAGGATCCCCATCTTGAACTAGGACTTGGTCATCTGGAAGCGTATCAATTAGTTGGTAATTTGTCAAAACTTGAGGAGCTACCAAACTACCTGAGTTTAGACGGATTGTCCATCTGATTAGTTCAGGATGACCAGTTACCGCTTCACCATATTTTGTTACCTTTGTTTTTTCTACCGGTACAGGAGCACTCTCCGGACCTACTGTGACTGTAATTTTTCGTCCACTAAAATTGAGTTCTGTTGGAACATTTGGTTTAACATATGATTTCCAACCGGTACTAAAGGTTAAGGTAAATTGTTTTGCAATTTTGTTTTTCTCATAGTAATCTGTAAAAGTAGTTATCACTTTATTACTAATTGAATCTAGAAAAGCATTACCTATTATTTCACCACTAGGACCAGTTACATCATAATGCAAACTTGTAGGAATTCTAATTGCATCGGGAATATCGACAACGATTTTATCATTTTGTTTTATCTCTAATTCATCAGGTAATTCCATATGAATGACTGTTTCCGCAGGAGCATATAAACTGTTCCCATTTGGAAAATTGACTTCAACATTAGGATTTTTCACAGTAATTGTGTCACCTGTTTTGGAAAAGGTTGTTTTACTTTCTTCAGTTGATGAGGTAGCTTCCCTTTTAGCTCTGCGTCGTTCATTTGAAGGGTGGTTATCAACTTTCTCTTCTTCAATCACTTGCGAAGAATTTGTTGTCACCGGTTCCGAAGTTACTGAATTCAACTCCTTTATTTGAACACCTTCTTCATTTTTGGCCACCGGAGTATTTTGTTGAATGTCATTTACTTCTACTTTAGCATTATCATTAGTATTAGTAGGTGCTACTGTTGCGTTATTTTGTTGGCCTTCATTAGACTCTACTTTTGAGACGTTATTCTGTTCAACGTTACTTTCTTGAACACTGTTAACTTGGTTTTCATTCAATTTCGACGTAAAAGAAGATTGAACCTCGGTGGTAGCGCTTACTTCATCTGCCTGAACACTGGTTGCTCCCATCACAAAAATGGCTGTTCCCAGAAGCACAGAAGCAACCCCAAAGTTAAACTTCCTGATTGAGAAACGTTGTGATTCTTTTTTTCCCATAATACAAATTTCCTTTTAATATATTCTTAACACCTAAATTCTAGCACTTTTAACTTTTCTGTCAATGGAATATTCTGAATTATTTATTATTTTTACACTTATTTTCTTTATGTGAAATATATTATAATAAACCATTAATTCTAAAGCCATATATATGGATATTATTAACATTATTTTTTTCTTATAATATAATTTTAAACACATATATTAGAAATTTGAGAGTGGGAATAAGAATGATAAGGTTTTACAATCTAAACTTTACTCTGAAACCTAATCATTTTTTATAGCAAACTAGTATGAAGAGTAAAAAATAGCAATATTCTTCTCTAAATTTTAATAGAGTTCAACTTTTTTCTTTCCCCAAACTGAATCCCTTGGAAATATACGAATTCTGACATAAGAAAAAACGCAAGAGTAACTCCTGCGTTTTTCTGCATTAATATTCCACAGTTCACCCATCTACCTTGGGAGATGATACATAGATAAACTATCTAAGAAGTAATATAGCACAATATAATCTAAATGACAATCGTCACACAATCTAATTCTATTACTTTCTTATATGCATAGTAATTATTTGGCCACTTAAATTTAATTATCAATTCGTCATCAGAATCTAAAATGTTGTTAGATTACTAAATATGAACAGCTTTGAGGCATCCCTAATTACAATTTTACTTGTCTCAGAAAAATTTTAGCTTAATCTGAAATGTTATCTTACCTCAGTTGAGAATTTGACTTTTAACAAAACTTGTTGCAATATTCTAATCACACTGTTATAATCTCAGTAGTAGACACATACATCAAACTATGAATTAATCTTCCCTTTGTCTCTAATTAGCTTCTATCATAGAGACTTCACTCTAACATTCTTATTTACATAATACTCCTGTATGAACGTCTACTGCTAACTAGGGTTCCCCCCTAGTTTTATTTTGTTCTAAATAACTATCTTGTCTATAAGCTAGTGCACTAGACTTAAACTAACTCACTTTAATTATAGGAAAACAGATTAGATAATCAGCATATCTCTAAAGAAATCAGAGAAAAAGACCATAGAAAACAAATAGTAGTTGGACAAGGTGAACGACCAACCAAAAGAGTCAGTATTTATGCTAGAGCAGATGCACAAGGGTTTGAACTATCAGAGGTCCCAGTCGACTGTCTCGACTACCCTGTTCCTATTCCTGTACATGATATTGCGTTTAAGGTTGTTGGTGATTCTCTGCAACCTAGTTTCTTCTATGATGAAGTGATATTTGTCATAAAAGATTCAATTCTACGAACAGGGGATATCAGCATCGTACAGCTAAATAGTCGTTACTACGTCATGAAGGTGAGTCAAAATAGAGACAATGGTGACATTCTCCTTAACTCACTAAATTCTTACGAGGCACCTATCACCTTGTCAGAAAAGGATGA
>NZ_KV791078.1:0-20584 GCF_001807855.1 Streptococcus sp. HMSC10E12 | reverse complement strand
CTATCACCTTGTCAGAAAAGGATGATTTCAGCATCTTTGGTAAGATTGTACTTATGTAGGTTTAGGTGTGATTCTCATTAACTTATGTTATAGTAATATAGAAAGGAGAAATTATGCTTTATTTATTCATTGACACAAATATTTGGCTATCATTATTCCATCTATCAGATAATGATATTGAGCAATTTTCAAAATTAGAAGAGGCTTTATCGGACAATATAAATCTTTTACTCCCTGAACAAGTTGTAGATGAATATTACCGTAATCGAGATGCAAAAATTGCTGATGCTTTAAATAAATTTAAGTTAGAAAGATTTCAAACTCCAAATGTCTTTAAACAACATAAAGACTACGACGAATTATCACGTTTATTTTCAATTTTTTCTAACAAACATGAGGAAATAAAAAATTCAGTGATTCAAGATATTAGGGAACAAAATACTAAAATTGATGCGGTAATATCTGAATTTTTTAAAACTGTCGCTAAAGTATCTGATGATTTGATAATGAAAGCAAAAAATCGTGTTATTAAAGGCAATCCTCCGGGAACGAAAAATAGTTATGGAGATGCTATTAATTGGGAATTTTTGCTAGAAAAAGTTCCAGAAAATGAAGACTTATTTATTATTACTGATAATGAAGACTATTATTCTAAACTAACAAAGAGAGTAGAACCAAACTTATTCTTGAAAAAAGAATGGAAAACTAAGAAAAAAAGTGATGTATTTGTTTATCGTAGTTTAGCTTCATTCTTAAATAAATATTTTAGTGAGTTAGTTTTATCAGACGAAAACATAAAAGATAACCTTATTCAAAGTCTAGACTTAAGTTCATCTTTAGGTAATGTAATTTGGGTAATCTCTCAACTTGAAAAATTTACAGATTGGACGGATGAACAAATTAATCGGCTATGTCTAATTGGTAGAGAAAATAGAGAAGTACTTTTTTCCTTTGCAAGTGAAGATGTTCAGAATTTTTATTCCAATTTATTGGATGGATATACAAGAAAAAATGAGGACATAGAATTTGTAAATAAAATTCTTAATAAAGGACTTTCATCTGTAATTACAGGCAAAATATCAGATAAATATATATCAATGGATATTGACTTTGAGGAGGATCCATGGGGAGATAGCACTTGGGAGGAATTATAAAAGATAAAGTCCTTATTTAATAAACTTGCTAATGAAGACAAACATCGTTTTTGATGTTTGTCTTTTTTGTATTCTTACTTAATTCTCCTATAATCCAATAATATTGAGGTATTTGAGTAAGATTATTGGTCTTTCCTACCATCATTTTTACTAATGTCTTGGTATTTAGACATGCTAAAGTAAGCCCAACCTTATCTTCCATTTTGGATTTTCATTTTTCTCTGGTATAACGCAAGTTATGATGTTCTTTAGTTGTTCCGAATAAACGTTCTATCGCTTCTTTACGGTGTTGATATCGTTCCTTCATCTCACTTTGATGACGGGTTTCTTCACACACCTCTAGGGCATCTTCCTAAATATGGCGCACAACAACTTTTTGGTGCTGGCGACTTTCAGTACAAATCGCTAATAAGGGGCAGGTCTTACAAATTTTGGAATTGCTTTTATATTCTCTATAACCTTCGCGTGTCGTTGTACGATAAGGTTATATCTGGTTTTCTGGACAAAAATAGCAGTCAAAATACTCATCATAGACAAAGTCTTTTGGACGCAAAAAGTCTCTCTTACTTCTTGGTCTAGTGTAAGGAAAAACTTACGTAATCCCTTTTTCTAGAAGAAATTTGGCAATACTAGGTGTTTTGAAGCCTGAATCCGAAATAATGAATTCAGATGAGAGGGGGTCTAGCTTGGTAACAAGAAAGAAAAGTCCCCAGAAGTATATAACTTCTGAGGACTTTATCTTCAATCTGAAACACCTTATTTTCATAGTGCAGAAGTGGTACTACTAGTATCTTTTACTTTCTAAACAAAGTCAAATAGTGAAATTTCTTCGTAAACTTCTACTTTTTCTACCTCGTTAACAGAGGTTTCAAAAACTACTTCTGTAGAAACATTATCATTATGTTCTTCAGTCATACCAAAGAGTTCAGAAATGCTTTCTAGGAAGTCATCAGCCATATCAAGAACTTCTTGTGAAACAACATGAGTCGTTTCTTCAACGATTTCTTGAGCAACTACTGCTTCTTCCTCAAAGCCAGTTTCTGCTTCATCTACTGACTCATTAATAACTTCAACAAGTTCGCTTTCTTCATCAGGATCATAGCTAGCACTATATTCCTTAGTGATTGAGCTAACTTTTACGTCAGAGTCCTCATCCATTTCTGGATGGTTTGCCTTGTACTGTAATTCAAAAGCATTGATTGCTTCTTCAATTTGTTCTACAGTAGGCTTTTTAGACTCGTCCTCGACTTCGATAAGAGGATTAACAATGGCACGTTTAGCTGATACATAGTCAAGACGAGCTTGGTCTGCAAAAACATCTGAAGCTTCTCCTCGCTTAATAGTATCTGCACAACGGTCAATGTTTTCCTGCAAGAGTTTGGCTTGTTTATCCATACCATCAATAACATTGTTGATACGCTGGATAGTCCCAATACCACTCGCAAAATCTAGACGAACGGCATAGCTATTTTGACCAATAATATGCAAATCAAGCATGCGTTCTGGTTGCCAAGGTGATTTTTGTTCCAACGCACGAAGGACAAAACCACGATAATGAGCAAGGGTTGTCATTTTCATATGTAGTGGATCAGAGGCAACATTCATTTGCATAGCATAGTTCAGTTGATTTCCTGCAACATCTTTCTTAGTTGCTTCGTATCCATCTGGTTCAAATGTCATAACAAATGGGTTATGTTCAACCTCATATTTCTTACCATCCTCTTTTTCAACCACTTCTTTCCAAGATTTTGTCTTTTCCGCAAGCTCTTTATCCTGGACTAATAGAGAAAGTTTCTTCTCGTAATTTTCCTTATCTTTAAGGGCTTGCTTAATACGTTTTTGAGACAAAGTGATATCACGTTCCCAAGCCTTACGACGATTAGACAACAACTCAAATTCGTTATCAAGTTCCATCTTTAGTTTAAGATATGGATTACCTGTCGCAATGGCTTTAAATTCAGAGGCTGAGAGTGTTTGCTCGTCAATATCCTCTGAAGCACGCATCGGTGTACGACTGGTCATGATTTGCGTAATATAACGGAGCTTTGTTTCTTGAATCTGCCAAAGGTAGTTATCAAAACTTCCCTTGGTAATATAGTGGAAAATATTTACCTTGCGATAGATATTTCCTTGACGAACCAAGCGTCCATTACGTTGGATAATATCAGACGGTTTCCAAGGCACATCGAGATGATGAACAGCTTTCATACGACGTTGGACGTTAAGACCGGTTCCCCCTTTTTCCGTTGAAGCCATGAGAATACGAATCTCACCAGCATTCATTTGACGTTGAAGTTGGAGCTTAGCCTTTTTGTTAGCAGCATCGTGAATAAAAGCAATCTCTTCTTCTGGAATTCCTCGTTCAACAAGCAAATCTTTCAACTCTTGATAAACAGAGAAACCCTTGCCATTAGGAGTTCCAAGGTCAGAAAAAATCATCTGTGTCCCTTTATGCTTAGCTTCCATGTGATAAATCTTATCCACTCGCTCAACCACTTGCATGAGTTTATCTGCATCAGCTCTTACATAGAGCTCTGCATCAAGCAAACGCATATCTAAAGCCAACTTTCTGGCTTCACTAGTAATTTTGAGCATGTTATCTTCACTAGGATCTACATTCCCATTTTTAACTCGGTCTGAGCGTTCTACAAGCTCGTCCAAATAAACCTTTTGGTTATCAGTCAACTGACTTTCAACCGCTACCTTTTCTACCATAGGAACTGGAAGATTAAGGTCTTCAGTCATTTGGATATCTGCAGTCTGACGGTAAATCGCCATCAGCTCAGGGAGATTCATAAATTTAGCAAAGCGTTTACGTGAAATATACTTGTCTCCAGTAGGGTTAAGTTCAAGACTATTCTCAACAATCCCAAACGCACCAACCCAAGCATCAAAGAAACTTACAACGAAATGTTCCATGACATCTGGTTGAAGATAATTCATCATCGTATACATTTCGCTAATTGAGTTGGAAACTGGTGTTCCAGTCGCAAAGACAACGTGACGTGTATCATGCTCTTCTTGAAGCACGCGCACCTTCATTTCCATATCCATATTCTTTTTTGAGGTACGGTTGGTAATACCGGCAACGTTCCCCAAACGTGTCATAGGACGGACATTCTTGTACCCGTGGGCTTCATCAACAAAGAGCATATCAATACCAAGGCTCTCAAAGTTGATAAACTCATCAATACCAGTCTTATTTTCAAGCAACGTTTCTAAGTTTGCCTCAAGACTTCTACGCATCGATTGTGCTTGCTTGAATGTAATTTTGTCTTCATTAGCTTTTGCGTAACCAATGATCTCATCAAGCTCATCAATCTTTTCAGAAATAAAGGCTTGTTCACGTTCTTGTGAGACACGAACTTTCTCAAATTGAGAATGTCCAATCACAATACCGTCATAGTCACTCGTTAAAATACGAGAAACGAACAAGCGACGACGTGACTTTTCAAAATCCTGCTCAGTCGTAACAAACACTTTCTTGGTAGGGTAGAAACGCATAATTTCTTGTCCAAATTGTGCTGTTAGACTAGACGGAACCACAAACAATGGTTTATGAATAAGCCCTAGTTCTTTCATCTTGAAAGCTGCAGAAATCATGGTTAGTGTCTTACCAGTACCCACTTCGTGAGCAAGCAGTGCACGTCTCTCTTCAAGAATACGTTGTACGGCATTCTTTTGGTGAGGGCGAAGCTCTACTCCCTTAGCCAACCCATCAAATTCCAAGAGACTTCCATCATATTGACGTGTCACATAGCGATTAAAGACTTCATTGTAGGTATCTTCAATCACTTCTTGGACTGTTGGGTTTTCATGAATAAAGTTCTTAAAGCTTTCTTGTAGAACACGTTCACACTCACGTAGGTTTGCTGTAGCCACTTCATCAACCTTACGTATAGGGTTTTCAGTCGTACCAAAGTTACGCATGATTGTTGGTTGATTACTTGTAAGCAAGTGAGCCACAATATCTGTTGCGTGTGAGTAGCTTTTATTGTACTCATCACGTAGACCTAAACGAAGGTTAGATTGACGACTCATATAGCAGTTTAACAAGCGTTCGTTGAAACCTCGTCCGATTCTGGATTTCACTAATAGTGATTTAGCTTCATCAGAATGGAGACCAACTTTTTCATCCAACAATTCACTAAACACCCATTGAGAAACGACGTTACTAGGAATCCAGCTAGAACCAATGCTGAAATCAATATCAGATAAGACAACTGGTTCTGGTACAACAGATAAAATCAATTCCAAATAACGTTCCCAATCCGCTTGTGTATCTCCGTCTTCAATGAGAGAGTTAATGCAATCACGTTTAGCAAGAACATCACCTGAAAGGAATTTATCCTTAGTAACATAGTGTACAGTCTTATCATCAATATAGCGTTCCACATCAATCATCACGGTCTCACCTAGTTCAGAAATCATCATATCTTCTGAAACATCTGGATAGACAGAACTCATGAGGTTCAAATCAACGCCACGACCTTCTGAAAGCGACACATTCAAGGCTTCTACTGCTGACATCACTTGATGGAGGTGTTTTTTAGGACGAATAGTTGGCTTTTTAAAAGCATCTGACTTCACAAAAACTACCTTTGAGCTGTCATTCTCGTCCAACTCCTCTAATTCAAGACTAGCGATAAGAGGATAACGATCATCTCGGTCAAAGAGGCGAGCATTCACCGCTTGATTGATATAACCATACTTCTTCTTGAAAGTATCGTAGGCTTGATTAAGTGTTGCAAGCAGTTGTTTGAATTTCCCTTCATCATAGTCTGTCGTCATTTGAATATCAATAATGGCTTGATAAGCATTTTTGATAGCAACCATGCCACGGATACGCTTGTTTTCTGTATCCGTAAGGGGTGTTTCATAGAAATAAATACCTTTGTAAAGCCCTTTACTTTTAGCTGCTTTAGAAGGTGTTTGACTTACCCATGTATTCGTAACAATATTAGGGTCTGCTTCTACTGCTGCTTCAAAGTCTAAAATGGCTTCTTCTTTGTATTTATCATCATATTTTACGAACTGTCCTTGTTCGTCTTGATAAAAAATCATTTCAGCTGCGCGTGAGCTAGGACGGATAGACGTGTTATCACGATAATAGACACGCCCATTTTTATCACAAGCATACTCGTTCAATCGAATATCAAGTGAAGCAAGTAATTCTTGGTCAAGATGATTCACTTCTTCTTTAAGGATAATATCACGAGGTTCTAGTCTCTCTACTTCGAAAGGCACTGTTACTTTTGATAGTGCTTCTTGAAGGTCTGAAGCTAAGTCAAAAGAGCTATCTACCACAAGATCCAGTGTTCCACCATTGAAATGACGTACCTGATAATCGCCTAGGACACAAGGATTTTTACAAATAGCATCCTGGAAGAAATAGGGATTGAGTGAGACACGTTTATCAAAGGGAAGTTTATTTCTATCTGAAGACCAGAAGTCGATAGTATTATCGGGAACAGGGATAAAAGCTCCTTTTTGGAAAAATAGGATATCTGTTACCACTCGTGTTCCAGCATCTTTAAAAGCAGTATTTGGTAAGCGGACACCACCTAAAAACTGAGTTCCGCTACGACGGAGTTCTGGCAGAATTGAACCAGCACTCTTATCTGCAGTACCAGTTGAAGTGATAGCAGCAACCATCCCATGATAGGGTACCAAATCGATAGCTTTCTTAAAGAAGTAATCATGAATACGATAAGGTTTATTATCATAAGCCTTATCGACAATGCGAACATCCGCAAATGGAACATTCGTAATGACCAAGTCAAATGGTGTCCCTTCAAAGTTTACTGTTTCAAATCCTTGGACTAAAACAGTAGCATCTTGATGAAGGTGTTTAGCAATAGCACCAGTAATGGTATCAAGTTCAATTCCATAAAGAGTAGAATTCTTCTTGATGTCCTCTGGCATTGTTTCAAAGAAGATACCAGTACCCATTGATGGATCAAGAATATTACCTCCTTTAAAACCACTTTCTACAATCTTATCCCACATTGCAGTAGCAATCTCTGGACTTGTGTAGTAAGCCGTAAGGGAGCTCATTTCCATCGCACGATATTCTTCTTTAGTGACAAGACTTTTTAGCTCATCACGTTCTTTTGCAAAACGATTAATCTTACTATCAAAGAAATCGTTAGCAAGTCCTCCCCAACCAACATAGTTAGAGAGAATTTCTTGTTCTGCACTGTCAGATAGACGGTTATCTGCTTCAAGTGCTTTCACAAGTTTAATGGCAGAAAGGTTAGCTTGAACCTTTTCTGCTTTTGTCATTTTTTTAGTATTATTTGTTTGTTCTTTCATTGTTGTTCTTTCTCCTTAAAACTAAAAAAGACCTGGTATAATACCAAGTCTTTCTTTTTAGTTGTAGTATTTGTTTATACGACTCAAAAATATGTGAGCCTCTCGTGTTTTCCTGTTTTTGAGGAACTCAATAAAACTATCTTGAATGTCAAAAGAGAATGCTCCAGCCAATTCACATTGCTTATCAAAGCTTTTGCTGACTGTCATAGCTTTGCTCTTACGAATAGCTACATGCGTGGGCATTGTTCTGGGAAAGGTAACTCCTAGAGAGTAACCAAAATCAAACAAAGTTAATAGATATGGCGGTTCATCTTTAGAAAAGATAATCCCAAAGTTATTCCAGTGTCTATCAACATTTAAGGTTAAGCGATCAATCTCAAAGAGTCTGGCAAATATCGAATCAAGCTCGGCTTCTGAAAAACCAATCTCAGCCAACTCTTTTTTCAAAAAGTTATACTGCTCTTGAGGTTGTTTCTTGGCTATTTGTTCGATATCTGATTCCGTATACCCCCTTTGTTGCAGCAAACGAAACATCGTAACGAAGCTTCCACCTTCTGGTATGAAATTTTGTGAACGACAAAGATCACTACCTACTTTCTCGTAAGGTACATAATCTTCAATCCCACAACTTTTCAAAAACTCAGATACTAGAAACTCAGCTTCAGCCTCCCCACCAAAAAAGTCTCTCTTATAGAAATAGTTATCTTTCAACCATTTCTCTTGAGTTCCTTTGCTAGAAGTAAATACAGTCATAGTATCTCTCCTATTTTCTACTTAAATTAGGATGATGATCTTCTAAAACAAATGGCTCATCATTGAGTTCTGGTATTGATACCCAATAAAAATCATCGGTATCAAAACCGTGTGTCATAGCAATTTCGTGCCAGACATCGGGAGCTGTATAGGTATAACCTAAAAGTTCCTTTCGGTTTTTTCGTCCAAAATCAATTTGACGCCCTTTTAGAAAATCTACCATACGTTCATAGGTGAATTCTGTGTTCAACAAAAAATCATCTTTCCTTTCAAACGTATCTAAGGTTTTACTGATTGTATCAACCAGGTATTTTCCAATCATCTTTTTATTGTTATAAAGAATAATAGTCAACTTCATGACGTTTCTCCCTGAATTATACATGAAATCACGTATAGTGTTACCTCTAGTATAACATGAAAACGCAGTTGACTCATAATGAGTTCTAAGTTTCATTTTTTCTCCTTTTATCTAAAACTCAATTTTAAGCTTTCCACAATGGGCTAAAAATTGTTCTGCTTCTTTCTTAGCCTCTTCGTCTGCAGCTTTGTTCCGTTCTCCTCTCAGTTGAATAATCCTATCATTTTTCAATTCTAGGGTATAAAGAGGAGTTTCTCTGTCAGTTTTATCACGTACAAAGACAATAATAGAAGAACCGTAGACAAAGTGTTCCTTTGCATACCTTCCAACACAGTGATGTAGGTGTTTCCCCTCTCTGACAATTTCACTTTCATTTTTAGGAAAGATAAATGCATACTTGTCAAATGTTGTCTGAGCCTTCATCATGTTTGCCAAGCGTTCAGCTGTTACAATTCTCAACTTCGCCTCTTTCTTTTCTTCCTCACGTCGTCTTTTCTCCGCTCTCAAATTACTTACGGCATTAGTTACACGTAAATGAGTCCCACGTTCTAGTTGATTCTCGAGAAGAACCGAATAATTTTCGACAATCTCTGTATGTTTGTTTTCCCAATTTTTAGGTATAACTACATAATCTCCATCAAATGGAATTCCCAGAGCTTCTACCATTTCTCGATAGTCCTCATAATCACGAAGACAGACCTCATTCTTCGTCATCCAGTTAATGAAACGAATTGGTTTCACTGTGGATGGTAAGATACCATTTAAACGCTTAATTAGTGGCGTCCTGTTAGGAACCATAGCATTTATAAGCAACTCGTATAAACCCTCGAACGTTCGACCATATTGTCTACGCATATCTTCCTCGAAAAATGCCTTTTCGATATTCATATCCGTATTTTTTAGATACCGTTTATTCCTTCTGAGGAAATTCATGGTAACCTTACCCATGTTTGCATGCTTATGTCCAAGACTACATGAGTAATAAGACCTATAAAACGTAGTACCTACCAATTCTTTGACGACTCCACGCGCCTTTATTTTTTGAGCGAATTCAATACGTTCTCGATATTTATAGATATGAGGTAGCACTGAGCTTATCTCAAAATTATCTTTAATCACTTCATCAAAATCTAAGTATCTCAACTCAGATTTTGTTTGTAACTTCTGAATAAGACTTTCCATACTACCATAAAGCGTATAGACACTAAATACACCAGAGCCAAAAAAGAGAGCATTTCTCTGATTTTGGAATCCAATACTATAGACTTCTTTACCTTCTTTAGCTGAAAGATATGGATCCCAGTGTGCTTTCACCATCTTATTGTTGGCAAGCTGATAAAAGTTATAAAGGCTGACGTCAAACTTTTCTTTTCCTTCTTCAAATGATTGAGTCATTGCATACATTTGCATTTCAATGCGTTTCTTTGTGACTCCCATCCAGACAAAGTAAAAAGTATCTCCCACAAAGGTTAAACGGCTGTTAAGTGATAAGCGTTTTGTAACCTTTTCCGAGAATTTTTTTCGGTCGGAAGAGATAATTGTCTTAGACTTATTTGACCATTCATAGATAGGAAAATTATTCTTCGCCCATTTGAAAAATCCGTTAGGAACTTTTAAACGATTATCTACGATTTCTTGAATATTCTCTGCTTTTGTCATTGTTTTTCTCCTTAATAAAAAATGGCCCTAGGACCATTTTTCTATTTATTGTTGTTAAAATTCGCCTTCTTCAACAGATAAATCTGAAAAAAGATCTAACTGTCTCCCATCCTTTTCAGGAGTTTTCTTAGTTGGGATTTTCTTTTTAGTTTCTGTTTTAGTTAGGCTCTTATTCTGTTTCTTTTTTGGCTTCTTGGTTGGTTGCTTGGTTGATTTCTTACTACCAGTAGTCATTTTACCTACAACTGGTTTAGTCTCAACCTTTTCAGCGGTAAAATACTCTTTAACCCAAGAAAAGACCGTGGCATCATCAACCATAGCACCTTGACCATTTCTATAGTCAGATTTACTGGCTTTTCCGATGCAGTAAGCCATAGCATCCTTAATCGTACGATCCAGATGTTTAAGAATCCCAGCAATCAGCTCATCATCCTCTTGATTATCAACTATCCAATTATGAATAGCATCCTCAGTCGGTGTATGTGCTTCAGCCATTTCTTCATCAAAATGGCTTACTGCCATGAAGCGGTCAAAATCATCAATCTTAATTGTATCTGTCATTGTTTTTCTCCTCTTTTATTTAATCAATGCTACGTTTCGTTTCCCATCTTTTCCTTGTTTTATTTCTAAAACATCATGAGGGATTGAAAAGTCATCTTGATAAGCTGTTGTAACGACACTTAATCCTGCAGAAACTGCCTTAAGTACTGCTTCTACTTCTTCTTGTGTATTAGCTTCACCGATAAACAAGACGTCAGGGTTGAAGCGTAATACAAAAGTCACGAGATTTTCCAGTTCCATACCGTTAGCCTTATTGACTTGTAGTTGGTAAAAAGACATTTCCTTAATCTCGACATGTCTTTCGATTGTTATTACTTCACCTTCTTTAAAAGCTTCAGCAAGTAACGAGTAGGCTAAAGTCGTTTTGCCGACACCTGCAGGACCAGTAATGACATGTAAGCCTGGAATGCGTACTTGTTGAAGCACTTCTTCCATACAACTACTACCAAACTCACTCAAAGAAATTTGTCGCTCATTCACATGAATAAGTCGGATAGACATCGTTTCTAGTCCTTGAAAATTAACTATCGTCGATATCCTAATGGTAATAACTCTACCATCGTCCAACTGATAGTCACAAGTTCTTACCTGACTACAACGTTTTTCTGTTAAGTCCATCTCAGCCATAAATTTAATATGACCAAATAGAGCATCCGCATCTTCTGATGAAATGAAGTCATGGACCTGTTTAACATCAGAATTTCTAAATGCTACCTCGTAATCTTCACCATGTGGGAAGAAGGTAATATCTTGGATATTATTATCGATAGCTTCTTTTAAAATATTGTTTACAATCATTGTTTTTCTCCTCTCAGAACTCAAACAAGGTTAACTGTTCTCCTTCAGTTGTTGGTTTATCTTCAAGTGACTTTCGACAAGCTACTAGTGTTTTTGGCTCCTTCTCAACCTTATAAATAGGTTGCATTGCACGATAGTTCTCAAAGAACGTGTCAAAAAATGCAAACAAAAGGTGTCGACATTGCCTTAAAGCCCTATACTCTAATCGAGTATAGTAAGTAGCTTCATCAGATAGCAGTTCTGAATCTTTGGTATAAGTTTCAAAAACCCACCATTCAAAACCACGTGCAAACACTTCAGTCGGTGTCAAATAATAATCCAACTTCTTCTTAATATGAACAGCTTGAGCTAAGTCCGTTCTGGTTTCCTCAGCTATTTGAATAAGTTTCAGCAAGCTAGCCTTGTAGATATAACGAATATCTTTAAAGCTATGTGACGTAGAACTAATGATTCCAGCTTTATCATACGTATAGTCTAAATAATGACCATACTCATGGATGAAGGATGAGGAATCTCTTACATCAACTGCCATGATATTTAACCCTGGCACATAAAGTCCGCTTGCTTTATGTTTTCCTAGCTTCCGGAATTTAAGTTCGGGTTCTACAGTAGAATGAGGTAAGTGATTACACAACTTCTCCCATTCGTTCTCTAGAACTTTGAATTTCTCCTTGTCAAAATCACTACCTCGATAACGCTCGGTATCTACTTCAACTTTTGAAAACCCTAAATCAAAAAATGACGTATTACTGTTCATTTCATGATCTTGAAAGATTTTATCCTCACGCACACTGGCTATCGTCTTAGTTGACTGATTAACATATTGTGCATTAAGGTTTGCTGCAAGAGCATCTTCATACTCTCTTTTTAGAACGTTAGCTATCTTTTGGATATTTCCATAATAACTACATTCCTTGTAAATACCTTCACTATGGATAGACATCAATTCAAGAAAGCTAAAAGATACTAGTCCATACCTTGTTTGAGAACTTCTCTCTCTCCAAAAACTTAGGTTTTTCTTCAAAGGTACTCTAACCTTTGAATCGTCGACAATGAGAAGATACAAAGTGCGTTTGGTATCTTTTGCACTTTTAGTAGCAGGTAATCTACTCCCATGGAGTGTGAGAAGAATCTGTTCACCGAAAAGGTGTTCTTGATTTTCTTCATCCCTCAAGCTCATGCCCTCGAACAGTCTTTTTAGTTTATTCGAAAAATGTGCTTGATCATAACCAATGGTTTCAATATCAGCCATGATGTCTTTGACCTTATAAGCTGTATAGACATTATCTTGTCCGAATACCTCTACTGCTACTGCTCCGACTTCTTGAGATAAAAGTTCCTGACATTGATATCTACGAATATTCGCATAGTAAGTACAAAACCTTCTCACGATATCTGCAGCCTTATCAGTCTCTTTTAGCTTCGGAAAAGTGACTTTTTTAGTAGTTGTTTGTGCTGCGACTGTTAGTAGATTTGCCATTGTTTTTCTCCTTAATAGCAAAAAGGAAGGTATAGCTTAAAGCTACTACCTTCCTCTTTCTCTTATATGTACTATGTACGATACATTATGAACTATACATAGTATGATTTGCATTTTATTGCGTAAAAAAGGAAACCTAATTATTGTTATCAAGTTTCCTTGCATAATCTCGTTTGTGACTCTCTATATTTCGAAAAATATCATTCTTATCCCAGATTTGTAATTCCCAAGGATAATAGAAATGACTCTTGTTTTTAAAGTAGAGATGGATGCCAGTATAGTCTTCAGTATCTTTTAAATACCAATTTTTAAGACCGTATTCTTCCTTCCAATCATCTAAACGATCCATCACTTTAGTAATGACAGATGTTGGCAAAATGACACGTGCTCCAAAAATATCATTTAAAACCGAATTTACTGGATACCCTTCTGCTCTTTTAGTAAAACGCTCAATCTTATCTAAAATAGATTCAGATGTCTTCACTCTATAGAAGTAACTAATATCGCTGACATCTGCTACCATCAAATAATCGTTGATAGATTCGTGCAGATTCAAACGATATTTTAGAATCTCATCAACTGGCACCTTCGCAAAAGTGTGATTAAGATTGACTTTAGCAAGTTTACCACTTTCAAAATACTCTTCTGAATACTTTATATGAATGGTGTTGATTTCAAAGATCAGTCGCTCAACTTTCTTGATATCCAACCCTTATACGTCTCCAAATAATTTTTCTTCATTATACCATATCCTGTTTATTATACGTTTTGAACTTAATCTTTTCTTCTGGGGTAGCTTTCAAAAGGAAATCATCAATTCCCTTTTCGTGAGGCCAGATTAGAGCACGAACCGTACAAGACTGCTTCGTAACTAGATCTTGAACCATGTCATACATACGTTCAAATACCGAGTCATTATCCTCAAAGTCTTGGTCAAATGCTAGATAAATAGGTTTGACCTTTTTGAGTTCAGTCTTTCCGATAAATTCTGAGATAGGACGCCATGCTGCTACTCCTGCCATAGAGATAACACAGATATTCCCCAATTGAGAAAGACGAGTGTTTTTCGCAACTGATGCGGTGATGTCTCCTTTAAGCAAACCTTCCGTAACTAGAAGGTTATCAACCTTACTCATAAGGTTGACTTTAGCCTTGCCTTCATCCGAAAAGCGTGCTTGTTCTAAAATGTCATCAGAATAAGCAAAATGTGGAAAAGACTTAGCACTTGTTCCTTCTGGCTTATATGCTGACGAAACAAAGACATACTTTTGCCCTTTTTTAAATGTCAACTCAAGTCCAGAACGAAGTTTAACACTAGTTTCCTTAGTTGTCCCACTTGCTAGTTCGTGTGATGAACCTTTAGCAAACACATACCAATCGAAACTTCCGTCGTCATTTTGGAAGACCTTAGCAGTACGTGCATTTCGTCCCTCTTGAAAGGCTTCGTTTACTTTGGCTTGATAACTAACGTTATCAAGACGTACTTGAAAACCTACAATTTGTCCCCAAGAATTGCGACATGGAATTAGGATTCCATCTTTTGATTCAAAAATAGGACATTTTGCGTTTTCGTTCCAATAGAAGCCAGGAACTCCACGCCAAGCATCTTTAGAAAGCCCATTTGCAAGAAAGAGCTTTTCCCAAATAGTTGCTGGATGAGATACTGTTGTATCAACCTGCTTCTGGCGTGTTTGCTTTGTTGATGAAGCGTAGCCACGGAGTGCAATGGTCTCAACAGAAAGACCTCGTTCCGTACCTGTTAAGTGCTTGACATGGTCCTTAGTTAATCCCAACACATCAATCACAAGAGAATTTACCTTGTGAAGTGTTGAGATACTTGCCAAAGGCTGACTTTTCCAACTAGGTTCAAAAGTCACGTCTTTAGCTTTTTGGGGATCCAAATCATAAATTGTCCCAGCACTACCAAATTGTGGTTTGTCTGGGTCAATCTTTCTAGCACAGACTGCTTTAGATTGATCTGCAAATACCAAACACCAATCTGGTTTGCCACAAATAGGGCAAGGGGAATCACGTCCTACCCTAATCATTTCGGTTTGTCCAATCGTAATAATTTTTGTCATTTTTTTCTCCTTATAAAATATAACATTGTTGTTTTAAAGTGACCTTGGAAAGTCTCGAACACCTGTTCGTAGTCTTTCCTCCGCATGACGACAATTTAGAGATGGAAACACCTGTACCTCACCTCTAATCATCGAGATGTCACCTTCCTTTTTTATCCGACTACTCAAACTCAAAACAAAAAAAGCATAACAAAGAAGCTGGCAAGCCTTGTCTTAAAAAACAAGGTTGCGCGTGCCTATGGAAAACCATAGGAAACTTCTCGTTATGCTTTTATCTGCTAATAACGTTTGTTGTAGCCTTTCAAAAAATTAAAGGCAAATTATCTCGTACCTGTTGTAAGCGTCAAGCCCCTTCTTCTGTCTGATGGCTTAACTGATAGCTAAAAGCGAGTACGCTCCCTTTTAACCCAATCAAACATGGGATACCTATTGCTGGGACAGAACCAGAAATAGCATCTCCTCCTCCATGCTTCTATTTTCTTTAGTCACGTGACCAAAGGTTCACCGTTTGAGGTGGTGGAAAAAATATAAATTAAACAATTTATGTCTTTAGTATAGCAAAGAGCAACTAACATTACAAGTTTATCGTTATTCGAATTATAACCATATATACTACTCTTCATTGTATTATATACTATACATAGTCTATAGTTTACAACACATTATGTATAGTCCACCAATAGTAATAAGCGAAGAATCAGTCGTCATGAAAAAAGAAATACAAGATACATTGATAAACTATGTATCTTGTATCGTAAATAATCTAGAACACTCTTTATACTAATTTTAAATATAACTTATTAACCAATAAGAATATAATCATATATAGTTCTTTAATGTATCGTTCAATATGCATCGTATATTATCTACTATATACGATAAATAAAGAAACTACACATTATTCACATTACATAATGTATTAGGTATCGTCTTGTGATAGAACTTTTCTTATTTATTATATTAAATGAATGAATAAAGAATATACGATATAATACCTAGCAGTACATTACTTAACGATATATCTTACATCGTCTATAGCATACTACAAAATTTTTCTTTCTTTGCACTACACTATATATAGTGAGGTTATGTATCGTGTAGTGTGTAATATTTGAGTAGAAAGTCGAATATAGTAATATACACTATATATCGATACATTATGTATATTATATATGTAATAAATACGTCGTCTAGAGTACATTCTTATATTTTATATAGTATATAATGTATCGTGTATGGTGATGTGCGTTAATTTTCTTTATTTCCAGAAGTATTTTATAAAAGATATACGATATAATGCCTTGCATTACATTGTTTGTCTATATACTCTACATCGTCTATAATATACGATAAAAAAATTGCAATTTGTTTTGTTAGTCATTTATATATAGTAATGCTATGTATAGTGTAGTGATCAAATGGTATTATGTTTGAGTTAGAACTCGAACATAATGCTATACACTATATATCTATACAGTATGTATAATATATATCTGTAAGATACATCCTCTATTATACATTATCTTTTTTATATGATATATAGTGTATCGGGTATAACTTTTGTTGTGGTTTGATACTCTGTAATATGTTATGCTTTTGAATAGTATATAGTAAACGATACACTATGTATTAGCTAATGCGTGATAACCTTGTTAGGAAACATTATTTTTATATACTATACATAGTGTATCATGTATTGTTTACGATATATCTTACACAGTACTTGCTATTGAATTTCTATATGGTATACTTTAAGTAGTTAAATATGTATCGCATTGTTATACATAGTGTATCGTACATATCGGATTGAAAGGAGTAGATATGGTTGCAAATACAATCGTAGTGATGGATGAAAAAGGAGGAGCAGCCAAAACAACATTAAGTTTATTATTGGCTCAAGCTCTAGGAAATGCTGGATATAAAACGTGTGCAGGTGATCTAGATGGTCAGTGTAATCTAACTACGGCAGCAGGAGTGAACGAAGACGAACAAGAAGGGATTTATTCTGTACTAAAAAAAGAAATAGAAGTAGCTGATGCTATTGTCCCGGTTGACGGATATGATCTGCTTCCAGGAAGTAAGCTGATGAAGAACTGGGAGAGTGAAGCTTCAGGACTAAAAGATAGGGATTTTCGTTTAAGGAACGTAGTTCAAGATATTAATGATTACTACGATTTTGTACTCTTTGATACACCTCCGTTCTTTGGTGTTTCTACAACAAGTACCCTTTTTACAAATTCGAAAGTTTATGTTCTTATTCCTACTACACCTGATAAGTTTGGTATTGAAGGTGTAAAAGATACAATCGAAGATATTGAAGCTGTTCAAGAAGGATTTTCTTTCTTTGGAATTGATATTGTTATTGCTGGAATCGTTATAACTCAGGTTGATAAAGGGCCCGGCTTTAGTAAAAAATCAATTAAACAAGTCAAAGCAAGAGAAGCAGTAACAACTCTTGAGAAAATTGCGAAAGAACATAATACTAAAGTTTTTGAGCAATACTTATTTAATAATAAACAATACAAAGATATGATTGCTAATCAAGCAAATGTTTTTACAAATAGTGGCTATAGCATCCCTCAAAAACAAATCACAAATGTTATGAATGAACTAATTAAGACGATTGGAGAACACAATGGCGAAAAAGCTTAATACTATCCAACAAAGAAATTATAATAACCTTTTAACAGCTGTTGAATCAAATGATCGCACAACAGCTAAAGAAGTATTTGACCGTTTTTTTAAAGGGAAAGAGATTGAAGAAGTAGTAATTGATAAACTTAATGAGAAGCATGATATTACCTATCTAACTGAAGCAAGTGGAGAACCCAAAAAAGCTGCTGTTTCTCCAAAAAAAGTAAACATTGTTACTCAGAAAAAAGAAAAAAACAAAATTCCAACTAAACTTGAACCAGCAAAAACTCCGGAAGAAAAAGTGCGTTCAAATCTAAATATGACACAATTATCAATGTCTCGTTTTAGTGCATTAAGAGCTGTTTTAAATAAAAAAGACCTCAAAGGAGAAAATGGCAATTATCCTAAACGCGGAGGATCTGATAAGTTATTCACTGAAATGTTAGATCAGATGTACCAACTTCTAGATGAAGAACAAAAGGAGTTGTTTAATACATTGGTAGAAACTGAGATGAGTTTTAAGTAATTAAGTTTAACATGTAGTTATCATACAAAAATGTAGGTAACTCGTATTGAAATCTTTTTTTGCATACAAAAGTGTAGGTAATTACTGCACTTTTTGTTTTGTTGTATTTTAGAATATAATTAAGAGAGAAAATAGTGATGTTCTAAAGCTTAGTATTATTAATTTTGTTTTAGTAATAATAGTTTAAATAGTATTAAGTAGTATTAAGTGGTTAATAATAGTAACTAAGTAGTTAATTATAGTTTAAGTAGTAGAACTCCTGAAACCCTTGCTATTATTGAGCTAAGCCTACCTTTATCATATAAAAGTGTATGTATATCCTACAAATTGGTAGGTATATCATATAATTTTGCATGAAAGTCACACAAAGTTGCATGTTAAGTCTACAAAAATGTATGTATGTCATATAAGATTGCAGGTGTATCCTACAAATTGGTAGGTATGTCCTATAAAGTTGTATGTTAAGTCTACAAAAATGCATGTATGTCATATAAATTTGTATGTATATCCTACAAAATGGTCGTAAATTTAAAAAAATACTATGAAAATCAGAATATTAGTGATATAATGTCATACAAAAGGGTTGTAAATTAATATTTTTATACCCTGTCACATATTGCAGTGAGTAATTAGCTTATAGTAAAATAATTACTTTTATTTAAAATACAACCAAAATGTATGATGAATGAACTAAGAAAGGTAGAAGCATTTGGTAGAGAATAGAGAGTTCAGAGAAATCATCAAATATGATAATAAGTTTACCCAAATGTTTCAGCTGGGAGACCTTTCACCTCTTCAAGAAAATATGATTTACTCTATATTTGGTGAGTTGCGAGATGTTTATGACGAAAACGAAGCAGCAATATTTTCTTATTCGAGTCTGGCAATGCTAGCAGGAAATACATTTTACAGTTCTAGGGAACAAAAAATTGTTCCTAGGACTGGTAAGCGATTTGAAACTACAGTTGAGGAACTAGAGGAAAGAATGACTAAAATTGTATATCGACATCCCGAAAAGGTTGTCGATGGTAAGGTTGTCTCTTACACCTCCATCCCACTGTTCAAGACCTTTAGAGTAGACCACGAAAATAAACTCATTAAAATCCACCTGTCTGATGCGGAATATACTGAATATGATGAAGTAACTACAGAAGATGGATCAAAAGTAAAAGTAGCGGTCAGGCGTACAGTTAAGGACCTTTTTAACAACCCAGAGTGGGGTAAAAAAGCTAAGTACATTCAGTATGGACGTGACTACCATAACCTATTGAAGAGTAAGTATTCTAAACGATTATTTAGACATCTAGCAGACTGGCGTAAAACAGGTTTTGTAAAAGATACAGCTGAAGAACTAGAGCAAGAAGTTTTGATCTTGGATAGTCCAAGTTTACTTCGTTCGAAAGGTACTAAGCTGCAGCAAGCGTTGGATGAAATCAATACGCTATTAGTTGATGAGCATGGGCTTCCTGTCATACAGGATTTAACAGTAGAGCGAATCAAAAAAGGAAAATCAATTACCCACTATATATTTAGGTTTAAACCGTTCGATGACGATTTGAGACGTATTGTTGCAACAAACGATAAAGTCATTACCTTTGAGAAGAAGAAGGAGTTAGACTTCAAACGTAAGATGGCTATCGTCATGGAGAAATTCTACACTGTTTTTCCTAAAGGGAGCAAAGCTGACAACTACAATAATAAAAATCAACTCAAACGTTGGCTTGAAACAATGGACCATGAACTAGTTATTGAGGCGTTGGAAAGAACAGGAAGTGACGGAAACCGTACTTTTGGTTGGACAAGAACCTTGCTCAATAAATGGGAAGTAGCAGGATACACAAAACTTTCAGACTTGAGAGATAGTCATTCAACTAATAAGGATAATCGCCCATCAAATGTTCCAGATTGGTCTAATCCAAATTATGAAAACAGAACAGATGACAAAGACCGTTTAAGACTAGTAGTAGTAGCAGTTAGATCAGCTATTAAAATGGAGCTCTCTAAGACGTCAGACGAAGACAGTAAGGCAAATATTAAACATTTAGCAGATAATCTGTTACGAGAGAAACTGTCGGAACTTAGAGAGGAAGAGTTGAAATCCCTGTCTGAAAGTCGTTTTGAAGAAACGAGAGAACAACTTTTAGCTGATATACTGAGTTATTTTAAAATATAACATCAGATATGTTTTAGAATAGATTATATATATAATAGCGATACATCGTGTATCGCTATTTTATTATGTGACTTTAAGTCCGTTTCGCTCCA
>NZ_KV791077.1:0-49700 GCF_001807855.1 Streptococcus sp. HMSC10E12 | reverse complement strand
ATGCTTGTCAATAGGTTTTTTGAAAAAAATAAAGCAGTACAATCATGTACTGCTAAATACATTATTTAAAAATTTCTTTTACTTGACTTGTAACCATACTTTTCTATAAAGTCTTGGCGAAACTCAAGTAAATTGTCATCTATAATAGCTTGTCGTACTTTGGCCATTAAATTTACCAAGAAGTAGAGATTATGATAACTTGTCAGGCGAATTCCAAACGTTTCATCTGCTTTCAACAAATGTCTCACATAAGCACGTGTGTAATTCTTACATGTATAACAATCACACTCAGGATCTATAGGGCTAAAATCTTCTGCATACGCCGCATTTTTAACCACGAGACGTCCTTGACTCGTCATACAAGTTCCGTTACGAGCAATTCGTGTTGGGAGAACACAATCATACATGTCAACGCCACGAATAACACCGTCGATCAAACTATCTGGTGCCCCTACCCCCATAAGATAACGTGGTTTATTCTCAGGAAGTAAAGGTACAGTAAAGTCTAGAACTGCATTCATCTCTTCATGGGTTTCTCCTACTGCAAGACCTCCAATTGAATAACCTGGAAAATCCATAGAAACTAAATCCTGTGCAGATTGTCTACGAAGATCTTCAAAACCTGCTCCCTGTACGATTCCAAAAAGACCTTGGTCATGTGGACGACGATGTGCTTTTAGCCCTCGTTCTGCCCAACGACTTGTACGTTCAATAGAATTTTTCACATAATCGTATGGTTGGTAAAATTGGGGGCATTCATCAAAACTCATCATAATATCTGAGCCAAGATTATTCTGAATCGAGATTGCTTTTTCAGGAGATAAAAACATCTTACTTCCATTAAGGTGATTTTTAAAAGTTACACCTTCTTCCGAGATATTTCGTTTTTCGGCCAATGAATATACTTGGAAACCACCGCTATCAGTAAGAATCGCTTGGTCCCAATTCATGAATTTATGGAGTCCTCCAGCTTTAGCAACGAGCTCATCACCAGGTCTTAGCCATAAATGATAGGTATTGGCCAAAATAATTCCTGAACCCATCTGTTTTAATTCTTCAGGAGATTGCGTTTTTACTGTAGCTTGGGTACCTACAGGCATAAACATCGGTGTTGGAAAAGTTCCATGAGGCGTGATAATTTCCCCCAAGCGTGCCCCTGTGTGTTTTTCTTTCTTTATAAGATGATATTTAATAGGAAGGTCAGTCATTTATACTCCTTACATTAGGAAAAACAGTCCTAAGTATTTTTTAGTAAGTGGTCATTATCCACAACCGCTTTAGTTTATCAAAAATTACAAGAATTGTCAGCTCTATATTTTCAAACTTTCGATGAACAACAGCAAACATCAACACTATCATTATAGCAAAAACAAAAAGCAACAGTCTCGAGCACTGTTGCTTTCAATAATGTCTTAAGCTGAAAGAACTTTACGTCCTTTACGACGACGAGCTGCAAGAACACGACGTCCGTTTTTAGTTGACATACGGTGACGGAATCCGTGTTTACGTTGACGACGGATTTTACTTGGTTGATAAGTACGTTTCACGTTGAATACCTCCTGATAGATTTTCGTATTCGTTTAGCCGGCTATTTTTGATCAGTTACTAAACATACCATACTATTTTATAGCAATAGCTTAATCTTGTCAAGAATTACTTAGATATTAATTTCATTATATCTTCGATGCCCGAAGGCTAGTGATAACTGTAAACTACAATGCCGTTCCTATATCATCGCTTGCTCATAACCTTCTTGCTAGTTTAGCTATTTTCTTGAGTACCTCTTTTCGCTTATAATCACTCATATACTCAACGGGTGAAACCTGGGTAACTTTGACCGATTTAATACCACAAGGTTTTAGGACTTGAAATTTTAGGACTTTGCAATAATCTTGAACTAAAGGTAGAACAATCTTTGGTGTATTGTGGGTTGTAATAATCCAAGCTTTCCCAGTTAATTTACCATCCAATCCACGGGGTGTATTTTCATAGGCAAAGCCAGCAACAAAAACGCGTTCAATAAATCCTTTCAAGATAACTGGCATTCCACTCCACCAAGTTGGAAAAATAAAAATCAACTGATCTGCCCAAGTTATTAAATCTCGATAGTCTTTCATAGCTACATCGTGCGCTAAGTCTCTTCTCCTATGTGTTGTATCAAAACGTAAAACAGGATCGAACTTCTCTTTATACAAATCTAGAATCTTTAACTCATGTTTAGACGATAAATTTTCTTTAACAGTCTCTAGTATAGAGGCATTGTAGCTCTTGTCGTTTGGATGGGCGTAGATAATTAAGGTTTTCATTGTTTAGCTCCTTTAACATAGATGTCTAACATAGTACTAACAGTCTCTTCAATAGTGTTACTATTGAAATTATCACCAATAGGACTCCTTACCAAAACGGCTAATCCAGTAATAAAACTCCAGATATGAACTAATATTTCTGCCTCACTACCAGAAATATTCATGTTACTTTTCAGCTTCAGAACCACACTCTTAAAGTGCTCAAACCCTGGTAAATGGGCATTAACAGAGATACTGTCTCGAGTGAGCTCCATATAATTGAAAGGAAACTTAATAAACAAGGCCTCAAAACTATTTGTTTCTTTTTGAGCAAATTCCACAAAATTACAGCCCATTAATACTAATTGACCTCTTACATCAAGCGAAGAGTCTACCCCTTTTGTCAGACACTTCAAAAAGATCTCAGATAAACGCTCTAAAACTACCTGAAGATAGACATCCTTATTTTCAAAGTGCTTATAGGGCGCTCCATGGGTGACCCCACATCTTTGAGCCACCGTTCGGATAGATAGTTGATCAACACCTCTTGTTCTTATTTCCTCGACTCCAGTTTCGATTAACTTTTCCTTCAATTCAGCAGTATTACGTTTCATTTTGACTCCTATTTCCATCTAAGTAGACAGCGACTACCTTTTAAATAAAGTATACACCGTCTACTTTTTATTGTCAAAAAAACCAGCCTTCAAATAAGACTAGCTTCTGTAAGCAATAAACGCTATTTTAACTATACTTTTGTCACAACAACGTAACGATTAGGATCGTCTCCTTCTGAGTGACTTTCAACACCTTCAATTTGAGAAAGTGCCTTATGGATAATTTTTCGTTCGCTATTCGTCATTGGATCCATAACGTACTCTCGACCTGTTTCTTTTACTTTAGCCGCCGTTTTTTCTGCTAGATCAATCAAAGTCTCTGTGCGTTGCTCCAAATAATCACGAACATTAAGAACAACACTAAAACGTTTAGAATGACGATCGTGCAAATAATTTTGCGCTAAAAGTTGTAAAGACTTGAGAACCTTGCCATGATAACCAATAACACGACCAGGTTGGTCTGTTTCAATCTGAATGATAATATTGCGACGATTGTGACTAACCTCTAGGCTAGCATCGACATCCATTTCATAGATAATTTTTTCGAGGTAAGATAAAACATCATCTGCAGCCGCTTGAATATCTTCTAAATTATTTTCAGAAGACTCATCTGAACTAAACTCAGATGCCACAAATGAACTGAAATCTCCTTCAGAAGTTTCCGGAGTCTGAACTTGAGCCACCGGTTCTAGTTGGGGCTCAAGCGAATTTGCCATAAATTCTGTAGCATCCTCTTCCGATGACTCACGTTTAACAGATAGAGGAATAATTGTTGCCTTTGGTTGCTCCTGTTTCTTATCTGGCAACTCTTCACCAAGGGTCTCTGTAGACACTGGTTGCTTTAAGTTTTCTTGTGCAATTTCCTTACTATCTGAAACCGTAACGAGTTTTGTCACTTTATTGAAAGCAATCGTTTCGTCTTTTGGACTTGCGACAGAATCGTCTAATTGTTTTACAGCATCAGGAGCCACTTTAACGGTGTTTTGATCTGCTTCGTGAGCTATCTTTTCATTTATTGGTTCAACACTAACTCGAGCTGGTTTCTTTCCGAACCCTAGAAAACCTTTTTTCTCACGAGAAATCACCTTAATATGAGCCTTCATACGGGGTAAATTAAGATCTTTCAAACCTTTTTCGATAGCTTGTTCGACTGTTCGTCCAGAATAGACAACCATAATAAGCCTCCTTATTTACGTTTATGCGCCTTTTTCTTGGCACGACGAATCTTAGCTTTACGTTCTTTTTCTTCCGCTTCCAAACGATTACGTTCTTCAATGATTTTAAACGGATTATTAAAAACCAAAATCTGAACAACTTGGAAGGCGTTCGAAACTGCCCAGTAAAGTGCTACCCCTGAAGAAATCTGAGTTCCAAACCAGAAAATAAAGATTGGAAGCATGATATTCATAACAAGAAGCATTGCACTACGATCTTTAGCTGCCTTATTTGTCAACCAAGTTGAAAGGAAGGTGAAAGCAGCCGCCAAAATCGGAAGAATAAAGTAAGGATCTTTCTGACCTAGGTCAACCCAGAGGAATGTTCCTTCTCGCAACTCTGGCACTCGTGTGAGCGCTCCATAAAGAGCCATCAAAATAGGAAATTGGATCAAGAGAGGAACGAAGCTTGCGTAAGGATTTACACCATGCTCTTTATAAAGATCTTGTTGTGCATAAGCAAGAGCTTCACGATTCTCGCGTCCAGGATACTCACTCTGCAAGCGACGTAACTCTGGCTGCAACTCTTGTAGTTCACGGCTTGACTTAATTTGGCGATTATAAAGAGGAATCATTACCGCACGAATTAAAATCGTGAAAATAATAATACCTAATCCAATAGAACCACCAAATGAGAGCCCTTGAATAGCCTTCCCAAACATTAAAATAAGACGTTCCCAAAGGCCTGTGGAGTGACTTGTAACATCACTTCGTCCACACGCGGACAAAAGCAAGAGAGCTCCTGCACCTAAAACAGATATATTAAGTTTTTTCTTCACTAAAAACTCCTTTTTAATACGATAAAGAACTGCTTCGCTTCCATTCATTAAGAGTATCTCAAAAATCAGGAGTGATTTTAGTTTATCCTACAATGTAAAGAAGCAAAATAATTTTTTAGTCCTTATATAACTTTGCTATTTTTAAGACATGAACGAGATTGCTATAAATGTCTTGATAACTTAAGTCTTCGACACCTTTACGAGCAATAACGACAAAATCTTGATGTTCTAACTGAGATGACATGTCCATCAGTGCATGTCGTAGACGACGTTTTACCCGATTCCGAGTAACCGCATTACCAAGACGCTTACTGACTGACAAACCCACTCTAAAATGAGGCAGATCACGATCCAGACAGTAGACAACAAATTTCCGATTAGCAACACTGTGCCCTGCATCAAATAATGCTTTAAAGTCTTTCTCTTTCTTAACGCGATAAGATTTTTTCAAAATGCGACTCCAAACTCAAAATTAGTACTATTATATCATAAATAGCAAAAAAGCCCAAAACCTTATGGTTAGGGCCTTAGAGACTTATTTTTTTAGAGCTTTTTGAGCTTCTTTGATTTGCCATTTAACCTGGTCAAAACCAGTTCCACCAAGGGAATGACGACGTTCAACAGCTGTATGAGATTTAAGTGTCTCATAGATGTCCTCTTCAATTAAATCTGAAACTTCTTGATAACGTTCGAGAGGAACATCCTGAAGGTAATAACCAGCTTTGGTACACTCAAGGACAAGTTTTCCAACAATCTCATGTGCTTCACGGAATGGTAGGCCTTTGGATGCAAGATAATCAGCCAACTCTGTAGCATTTGAAAAATCTTTCTCTGTTGATTCTGCCATATGTTTGTCATTAACAGTCATTGTATTGAGCATGCCTGCGAGAATATCAATAGCGACAGTAATCGTCTCTACCGTATCAAACATACCCTCTTTATCTTCCTGGAGATCTTTATTGTAGGCCAAAGGTAATGACTTCATCACGGTCAACAATCCAATCAAGTTGCCATAGACACGACCTGATTTCCCACGAATTAGTTCTGCCATATCTGGGTTTTTCTTTTGAGGCATAATGGAAGAGCCTGTTGAAAAAGTATCAGATAGAGTTACAAACTTAAACTCGTTAGAACACCAGTTAATGATTTCTTCACAAATACGTGTCATATGCATCATGAGAATACTTGAGTTTGACAAGAATTCGAGAATAAAGTCACGATCGGAAACAGCATCCAAGGAATTGCTATATGGTTTTGCAAAGCCCATTAAGTCAGATGTCATATTACGATCAATTGGGAAAGTTGTTCCGGCTAGAGCAGCAGCTCCGAGTGGAGAGATATCCGTATGCTTGATATTAAATTCAAAACGTTCGGCATCACGTGTAAACATGTTGTAATAAGCCATCAAGTGGTGACCAAAAGAAATCGGTTGTGCATGCTGCAAGTGGGTGTAGCCTGGCATAATCGTGTAGGTATGTTTGTCTGCTAGATTGACCAAAGTACCACGTAAATTATCAAGCTTCTCAATAACTTCCACTAGTTTGGCTTTTAGATACAAGTGCATATCCGTTGCCACTTGGTCGTTACGTGAACGTGCTGTATGAAGTTTTCCTGCTACTGGTCCAATTTTAGCCGTTAAAAGACTCTCCATATTCATATGGATATCTTCATTGGAAACATCAAATTCTAGTTTACCAGCCTTATATTCCTCAAGCAGTTCTTCCAAGCCCTGTTTAATTTGCAATGCTTCCTCTTTGGTAATAATTCCTGTCTCACCAAGCATCGTAACATGGGCAATAGACCCTTTCAAATCAAACTCTGCCATCTTTTGGTCAAATGAGATTGAAGCACCAAATTCTTCTACCCATTTTTCAAGACTAGCTTCGAACCGACCGCCCCATAGTTTATGATTTTCTGCCATAGTTTTATTTTGAAGATTACCCCACACTGGGATAATCTTCCATCCTTTCTTAATACTTATAACAAGCAACGACCTCTTTGGTCACAATAACTTAAATGAAAAAAGCTAGATAGTATTTGTCTAGCTTAATTTGTCTCTCTGGACACTTGTTTTCCTAAAACCCGATCTCTGTCGTAGTTTATTTAGGCTCGTGACGCCTCTCAGAACGCCTTAACGATAATAATATAAGTTATAAGAAAAGAGTATCAGATGTGGCTCTCTGTCCACTTTTATCTGATAAGAAGCGTTTTTCTTCTAATAGTCTACTTTTCTTATGTAATCTGTCATTAATTGTCAAATGGATGGTTAACTTGTGAATTAACCTGAGTTGGAAGACCCCAAAGCTTGATAAATCCAATTGCAGCATCCTGATCAAAGCTGTCAGCTGATGTGTAAGTAGCCAAGTTTTCATCATACAATGAATTAGCTGATTGACGTGCTACTACTTGAGCATGCCCTTTGTAAAGCTTAACTTTAGCGATACCATTAACAACTTTTTGTGTTTCCTTAATATAAGCAATGATAGCTTGTGTTGCTGGGCTAAACCACAAAGCATTGTAGATAAGGTTTGACAATTCATTTTCAAGAATTGGTTTAAAGTGAGAAACTTCACGTACCAAAGTTAAGTCCTCAATTTCTTTATGAGCTGTCAAAAGGGCGATAGCTCCTGGACATTCATAAATTTCACGAGATTTGATACCTACAAGACGGTTCTCAACGTGGTCGATACGTCCGACGCCATGCTTACCAGCAATAACATTCATTTCTTGGATAAGGTCAGCCAATTTCATTTCTTTACCGTTAAGAGCAACTGGTTTCCCTTCTTTAAAGGTTACATCGACATATTCAGCTTCATCTGGCGCAGACTCTGGTGAATTGGTAATCCCAAAAGCTTCTTCTGGAGCTTGATTCCAAGGATTTTCAAGAACACCACACTCGTTAGCACGTCCCCAAAGGTTTTGATCGACTGAGTAAGGATTATCAAGGTCTGCTGGAACTGGAACACCATTAGCCTTAGCATACTCAATTTCTTCCTCACGAGACCATTTCCATTCACGTACTGGCGCTACTACTTTAAGACTTGGATCTAGGGCAGCAATGGCAACTTCGAAACGAACTTGGTCATTACCTTTACCAGTACAACCGTGAGCGATAGTCGTTGCTCCTGTTTTATGAGCAATCTCAACCAATTTTTTAGCAATAATTGGACGACTAAGCGCTGAAACCAAAGGATATTTTTGTTCATAGTAAGCGTGAGCTTGAAGTGCTGGAAGCACATAATCTTCAGCAAACTCATCTTTGACATCAAGTACATAAGATTCTACAGCTCCAACCGTCAAAGCCTTGTCATGGATAAACTCAAGGTCTTTACCTTCGCCGACGTCCATACAAACAGCGATAACATCGTAATCTTTTTTAAGCCAAGTAATAGCGACTGAGGTATCAAGACCTCCCGAATAGGCAAGGATAACTTTCTCTTTTGACATAATATTTTTCTCTTTTCTTATATTTTCTTGTGGTTGCTATCTCTATCAACCTTACGAGATTAATTATATTGCATATTTATTCACTTGTCAACACTTTTTTGTTATTTTTTTATATTTATTTCGTTTTTATTTGTTTTTATTTATTCTTTTGACCTAAAAAGTGCTTAATTCTTAATTTTTATTCAATTTTATGCAAGAGGTGATGAAAAATAAAAAAACACTTTTGAAACTATACCAATAGATTCAAAAGCATCTTTAACTATTTATCTTCTAAAATGCCAAAAGGCCTGTACAAAGTACAGACCTTTTGAACAACAGCATCATCGGTAGAGAACACAACAGCAATTTTAGATAGAATGAATGAGGGAAATTATTATGTTTAAGGGACTAACTTAAACCATACATTCTTCTTGCTCTCTAACCTTGATTACATTATAGCATGCAATCCCCAAATGTATATCTTGATTTCCTAAAATGTCGAATTTCACTCACAGAATGTATTTTTTATCCTAATCTGCACTAATGCCCTTAAAAACAAAAAAAAACGGCTTGATTTCTCAAGCCTATTAATTTCTATAAAAAAGATATGTAATTGGACGAGCGGCCAATAAAAAATGGGGATTAGGAAAAAGTTATATAAAAGTACATTATTTATTTTCATAAAGTGTATGTAGATTTCAATAAGATTGACGATGTCTCATTTCCGAATCACATATCTTGATTATATAATAACTTTTTTCAATTTAATTGTCTATACGATTTCATAGAATGTCGTTTTTTCATCCTGAACTGCATTTTTTTTAGTCATTTTTTTATAAATCTCTAAATTTCATCACTAAAGGACATCTATTTTGTGTTTTTACAGAATTTGTTCACTTATAAGATTATCAATCACCTATGAAATAAACACATGCTTTTTTAGACTAAAAAGAACATTAGTCATCGACTAATGTTCTTTTACCTCTGACCATTTTTTAAGCAGGGCCTTCATTTTCAAACGTGAAACTGGACAAGAATCGCCATTTTCAAAGTAAATCATCAACTGAGTCTTATCAATACGAGATATGTTATCCAAATTAACTAAAAAGGAGCGATGACAAGAAAAGAGTTTTTTATTTACCGAAGTAATATCTCCAAGATTGGCATAAAACTCCAGACGCTCTGTTTTGGTAATTAGCATCACCTTATGAGGTGTCACAGCAGTCGCAAAATAATAAATATCTCTCATAGGGACTTGGATCCGAGACTGAGCGGTTTCAAACACAAATATCTCATCATCATCCACATCTCCAACTTTTTGGTTCACAAAAGTCAATGTTTGTTTTAGTTGTTGTTTGAATTCTGCATTAGAAACTGTCTTATCAATGAAATCTAGTGCAGAAACCTTGTATTTAAAACTGATCGGTGCAAACTCTGAGTGAGTTGTTACAAAAATAATAACTGCATTAGCATCTTGTTGGCGAATTTCTGAGGCGACTTCTAGCCCCTTCTTTCGCTCACCATCAATATCGATATCTAAAAGGAAAACCTGATGGTTGCCCTTCTCGTTGATACTGGACAATAGTTTGTGAGGTTTAGAAAAAACTTCAAGTTTTCGTACGGAAAACGTGCCCTCTGAAACCAATTCTCGGATGATGTCGCTAATGCGTGTTTGCTGCATTAAGTCATCTTCTAAAATGTATATATTCATATTAGGGCCTCATTTCTAGTATTTGCATCATTTTATGATTCTGACTACGGACAGAAAAGGAAGTGTTCGGATAACGTTCCAAGATATCTTGAACAGCATTAACACCTATACCACCCTCAGGATGAGAAAGCCGGGTACTCATCATCGAAAGTGGCATTTGCTCGTCTGCAATTGTACTTTCAATAATAAAACTCTGGCAATCCTCTTCATCAAAATAGGCCAGACTAATAAAACCTTCACTGGCTTTACGAGCACCATCAATAGCATTATCCATGAGGTGACCCAAAACAACAGCTAAATCTAAATCAGTTAGATAGTTATGAATCACTGGATCTGGAATCTCTGCATGAATATTGAGGCGATGCATCTGAGCTTCATGATATTTTGATGAAAGTAGACTATGAATACTTGGATTTTGGATATTATCCAAATCTGTGACCTGAGTTGAAAAACTATGCTGATCTCGATTGACATAAAGATCAACCAAATCTTTTTTATAAGAACGAATATCCCCTGTTCTTTCGATATCTCTCAGATTATTAAGTAGGAAATTATAGTTAGAGCGAACATGCATCAAGTCTCTATACAAACCTTCTACCCTGGTATTCTCACGCTTCAAATCATCAAGATAGTTGGCTTGCTTCATCGCTAAATCCTGCTCTATTTTTTCCTTAGCAAACTGGTTTACAGCACCAAGTACAAAGAGGAGTAAATAGAGATATCCCATTACTAATGGCAACCTAAATCTACTCTCAAGATGTAACTCTGGGAAATAAGTATCAAATGTCGACACTAAAAAGATAACTAAATAATAAAGTAAAAGAAGCATGTTGACCAAACCCAGACGGTTCTTTTTTTCTTGTTGGGCAGCAACTTTCAAGATATCTGTAAAATCTAGACGTAAAATAAAATCTACTATTCTGACCGTCAACATGACGAAGGAAAGTGGTACCATAGACCACCAAATATTAGTGTTTAAAGTGTCAACAGTTATACCAAGTATCGGTGGAAAGAAGAAGGTAGCCAAAAAACGTCTTGCCAAATCGACTAGTACCACCGGGTAAAAACCTAGAAAAAAGCGCTCTACAGAGGTGACACTTTTATTCAATTGGTAACTAAATGTCAATGTTACAATGGCTACTAAGGGAGGTACTATGCCTATATAGCGTCCAATGAGTTGTCCCCAAATGCATAGAGCAACATCAAATAACAAATAAAGTATACGATTTTTAAGATTAGTGTTTTGTCCACCAATACGTAAGTAGATATCCCAAATAATGATAAACATCAAAATTTGAAATAGGATGTTACCCAGCATAGTTGTCCCTCTCCTTTCTACGATTATAGTCCTACCGTGACAATTTGATAGGTTTTAAATAATTCTTTTTTATTTGTTAAACCGATACCGTTTGACCAGCAAAACTGGGCAAAATCACGACTAATAGCCAGACTATCATCGAGTTTCGGATCAGCTTCCTGATTGGTATTCTCAAGAATAAAGCTGAGATTACCATCCTCATTCTGTTGAATAAGGAAACCAATATCTGTCTCCGGCTCCTTGGCCCAAAGTTTTTCAGCTAAGTTCATGCAACGTTCTAAAACTCCAATAAGAACTGCAATATTTAAATTGTTAGGATAAGCATCAACATTGACATCCAACCTAACGGTGATACCTTTTTGTTCCAAAGGAATGATTTGGTTTACAATCCAACTTCTTAATACCGGATAAGGAATCTCAAACAGAGGAGCCAACTTATCATTTAAGTCCAAATTATCAAGTTTAAGATGATTCAAATGCTCATGATAAACGGATAAAACCTCTGATAATTGATTTTTAGCCAATGGAGTCTCAAGAGCTACCAAAAGACTCTCAAAATCTTTTTCAATAGGTTTTACTTTTGTAAAAAGATCCTCAATATGTTTATTATAGACTTCCAAGTTATAGACATAAGTCTCCACAGCTTCCTTACTACGTTCTCTGACAAATTTATGAGAATAGCGGTTCAAGGTTGTTACCATTAGGAGATAAACTGCCATTGCAATAAAAATTGGCCCTCCCACATCACTACCTGTTGATACCAAAAGAGTACTACAAGTAATGTAGAGTGCAAAGGTCAGATCAACGGCTATCAACAGACGTTCACGACCACGTGAATAAATCAATTCCTTGACCTTATCAACATCTGAACTGGAAAGGTAATTGATATAGAGAAAGAATGGATAAATCAGTACAAACGATAACAATTTGAGGAAGAAGTTTTCTTGAATCTCACTCAAAGTCATATTTGTAAACAGATTATTGAATACATAATATGGAGTAAAAGTCGCAAATAAATCTGTAAAAATAACCGAGAAAGCTCCAAAAAAGAGGCTTGCCCAGATCGTCAAACGATGTTCCCGACGTTCCTTTAAGGCCAAAGCTAAAAAGATAACAACTTGATAATAGAAGCCATCACCCTTACCAAGTGATACCACTATACCTAAGAGACTTAGACAAAATACTTTCCAGTAAGCTAATGTGCTCCTTGTTAGTTTTTTATAAATAAACCAGGTAATATGAAAACTAATAATCTGAATAATACTATTTTCAAGGGATACCATGGTCCAAAGCTGTAAGTTCATGATAATATTTCCTGTTTATACTCAAGAGACATTTTCGTCATCTTCTTCAATGAGTTCTTGACCTGCCTTTTTCAAAATATCTTGATAGGTTTGTTCAATAAGGTCAAAATCCCCACTATCAATACTTGTCTGCATACTAATGAGTATGTTTTCATAATCATGTTTAAACGAACGTACACTCTTATAGGCAGTTTCGATTTTTTCATTATAAGCTTCCAGACTCCTCAAGTGCTCCTCTTGTTCTCTGAGAATTTTGCTATCACGTACGTCTTTACCGTAGGAAACAAAACGAACAAGAATATACATGTGTATAAGGAAACCAACCCAAATATAAATTTGAGGGTAACCTGGGAGATAGGTCTGACTAAGAAGCAAGGAGAATATCTCCTGCTTAAAGAGGATAAGAAGATAACTGATAATTAAAATATAATCAACTTGCAAGAGCATGCTCTTATATTTATCCTGCAAGTCCTGATAGGGTTCCTGGAAAAAGCTATCTAAACCGAACATTTTTTGCAAGCCTAGAAAGAAAGGAAGAACAACACTATCTACAGCCAGGATTCCTAAATGGTTTGGAACCAACTCGACCGGCTTATTAAAGAAAACTCGGAAAAGATAAAAACTAAAGAAACTTGTAATCAGAGTCCAAAAGACAGGGGAAAAGAAAGCATAAAAATACTTTTCTTCTCGTAGAGCCTGAGGTTTTTCAATAAAAATAAAGACTAGGAGATAGATTGCATCTGGAATGTCAATTTGCCATAGCACCTTGGCTAACCACTTAACGGCAGTTACTACGATTACATAAGGAATGTAACGGTAAGTAAAAACATCTAGATAAGCCATTCTAGCTAAAATCACAAGATGTGAAACGACAACAACCAAAGCAATAAGGCCATCAATCGCAAGTTGCATATGCTTTCCCCCTTTCTATTTCCCTCATCCTATCCTCCACAAATAGTATCTTTGATTTATCAATTATCCTGAAAAGATAGGACCTGTGTAAAATGATGGTCACAACTACGAGTCTCAAGATTTACTTTTGGATAGCGATTAAGTATATCTGCGACCTTAGACAAACCAAGCCCTCGGCCTTCACCTTTGCTAGAAACCCCTTCATCAAAAATCCTTGACACAGGAATACGTTCTTCTCTGGTTGTATTGTCAATAACCAAGATAAGATAACCTTGATTTTTAAAGAAAGATATAGTTAAAGTAGGATCTTCAGAATCCACCGCCGACTCAATAGCATTATTTAAGAAGACAGAAGAAATCACAACCAAATCTAAGGCCTCTATCTGAGTTGACGATATGACATCTGGCAACTCCAAGTTAACCTTAATTCCTAAGTTCTCTGCCTCAAGCACTTTAGCAGAAAAGAGACTCTTGAGAGATGTGATTTCTAAGTTGATCAAACGTGATAATTCATAATTTGACAACGTTAAGCTATTACCAGATTTCTCTAAAAGTTCTGCATACTCTTGTTTCAAAGCAGGTAAGTCTCGACGTTGGATACTAACCTCCATTGTCTTAAGCCCTTCGAGATAATCCTTCTTCACCTGAGAAATATCATTATAAAGTTTTTCTAAACGGTGACTATATTCTTCTAAACTTTCCTCGTGTCTAGCCATTTCTTCAGCCAACTGATCCTTCACTCTTCTCTTAGAATAAATATTAAGCTGAGCAAAGAGCAAAATAAAGAGGATGGAGTAGACAACCGTAATACTGCCTGCTAAATAAATAAAGAGCCCTGTGTAAGGAAAGATGTTACTGGCATAGAAAATAATTAAAGATAAAATAATATAAGCCAGAGTCACCCCAACCAATAAGCGTTGTCTAACTTGGTAAGTATGGTTATTTCCCATAACATTGAGAGCACCAAAGTCAATAAAGAACACTTTGACAATCAGATGAAAAATTGGGTAAATCAAGAGATAAGACAAAGCAATGAGTACTGGGGTGTCTTTGACCTGTAAATAATTAATTTGAAAAATCCATGGGAAAAAGTAAAGTTGAAGCAGCTTCGAGGTGACTTCAACAAAAACCCACGGCAAAAAGGTGAAAAGAAAAGAATTCTTTTCACTACTTGATATTTTATTTAAGAAAAGATAGCAGAACAAAAGTGCTAAGAGCGACCCTGTAATGCCTCCAACAAATAGAGAGAGCAAGAGACTCCCTGCGATAAACCAGCATTTACTCTTCCAAGTTTTGAGTAAACCTGACATATCGTGACTAACAATTAAAATAGCCAATAGACGTAGAACCGTAAATAAAACGATCATCTCTAGACTCCCCCCTTCCTTTCAAAATCAACCTACTTTATTGTAACATAAATATATAATTTAGCGTCACTCCTATTAGAAAAAGCTAAAAATATAAAGCTATTTTTTCCTGATCGAGAACAATCTAACATCAGACGACCCCACATATCCCTTACTTTTCATAAACATAAAAAAGAGCTTAGAAAAACCAAGCTCTTCAACTGACTCATTACCTCTTTTTATGGGTACATGCCGATAACGTAGTAGAAATACCAACCAAATCTTCTCATAATGCTCACTCCTCCCTATTTTTTATTACCAATCTATTATAAAACTAATTTAAAGTTTTGAAAATGATGATATGATTACGAAATATCATCATTATATTACAAATGCAGTCTTATCAATAATCATATAATCATTGACACATCACTTATGTGCATTCGAAAACCCAACAATTGTTGGGTTTGTTTTTATAGTGTTGCAAGAACTTGATCAATATGTTTGATTGATTTTTCACGTCCGAGCAAGAAAATAGTATCTGGCAATTCTGGACCGTGCATTTCTCCTGAAACAGCAATACGAATTGGCATGAAGAGATTTTTCCCTTTGATTCCTGTTTCTTTTTGAACAGCCTTAATTTGTGGGAAAATGTTTTCAACAACAAACTCATCATCAGACATAGCTTCGAGTTTGGCTTTAAAGGCTTTAAGTACTGTTGGTACTGTTTCACCAGCCATAACTTCTTTTTCAGCCTCTGTCAATTCTGGGAAATCTTCAAAGAAGAGGTCTGTAAGAGGGACAATTTCTTCTGCTGCTGTCATTTGTGGTTTGTAGAGTTCCACTAATTTTTCAGCTTTATCTGTCAAACGACCAGCTTCTTCCAAGAAAGGTTTGCAAAGAGCAAAGACCTTATCGAAATCTGCATTCTTAATGTAGTCGTTACTCATCCAGTCCAATTTCTTCTGGTCAAAGGCCGCTGGTGACTTGCTTAGACGGTTTTCATCAAAAAGTTTAATGAGTTCTTCACGAGAAAAGATTTCGTCTTCACCGCCAGGATTCCAACCAAGAAGAGCAATAAAGTTAAAGACTGCTTCTGGAAGGTAACCTTTTTTACGGTAATCTTCGATAAATTGAAGGGTGTTAGTATCACGTTTAGACAACTTCTTACCAGTTTCAGAATTGATGATAAGGGTCATGTGTCCAAACTCAGGGGCTTCCCAACCAAGGGCTTCATAAACCATGAGTTGTTTTGGTGTATTGGCAATATGGTCATCTCCACGGATAACGTGTGAAATTTGCATATCGTGGTCATCAACAACTACCGCAAAGTTGTAAGTTGGGTATCCATCTTTCTTCTGGATAACCCAATCACCACCGATATTACCACCTTCAAATTCGATATCTCCCTTAACGATATCATGCCATTTATAAATCCCTGACTCATTAACCGCCAAACGAACTGTAGGTACAATACCTGCCGCTTCACGTTCTGCGATGTAGGCAGCTTTTTCTTCTTCAGTCATGCCAAGGAACTCGTTAATGTAACGAGGAGTTTCACCAGCTGCTTCTTGACGTTCACGCTCTGCAGCTAACTCTTCTTCAGTTACGTATGACTTATAGGCTTTACCTTCTGCCAAAAGTTGATCAATATATTTTTGGTAAAGTGGTAAACGTTCTGATTGACGATAGTTTTCGTGTGTTTCAGGACTTTCATCCCAGTCAATTCCCAACCAACGCAAGTTATCAAGCTGTGAACGCTCACCATCTTCAACGTGACGTTTACGGTCAGTATCTTCAATACGGATAATGAATGTACCACCATGATGACGTGCATAAAGGTAGTTAAACAATGCTGTACGAGCATTACCAATGTGTAGAAGCCCTGTTGGACTTGGTGCGTAACGAACGCGGATATCTTTAGCCAAGATAAATCTCCTTTTTTTGTTTCATTCTTCAGTCTTTGGATACCTATTGAGCCTAAAGTCCCTTCCTTAGGACTAACCTTAAGATGATAAGTACCAGTAGGCAACTCTATCCCCCAAACTTTCCAAATAAAAATCTAGAAGCGAGTACCAATCTTTCTTATTATATCACAATCTAGGGGTGGTTCGAGAAATTTTGTTAAAAAAACGACTACCTAAAGGTAGACGTTTTCGATAGATTACTTAACGTGTTTGGCAAGATCTTTTTGAGCTTTGTCATTAGATTTCGCTCTTTCTTTAAGCCAATCTTTATAAGCTGAATCGTATTGTTTCTTAGTCACAATATCATCTTGAGATTTAAGATACTTGAAGTAGTATGTAGAACCTTTATCACCAGCTTGAGCATAAGCACCTGAGAATGGCTTAATACGAGAAACTACAGCGGCTGCACCGTTATAAGTAGTCGTTGGGATATAAAGTGCACTATCCGTCAACCATGCCTGAGCTTTTGCATATTTTTCATAACGAGCCGTCAAGTCTGTTGTTTCCTTAGAAGCATCATCAACCAATTGGTCATATTCTTTAAGACCTACTTTTTCAACCGCTTGACTATTTGGATCGTCATAACCCATGAAAGATTTAGTATTTTCACTATTTGTAGTCTTCAAAACATCAAGATAAGTTGATGGATCAAGGTAATCAGGCTCCCAAGCCACACCTACTGACAAATCCCAATCCTCTGCCGCTGCATTTGAAGCAGAGTAGGTAATGTTATAGAAATCATCAGTTGACAATTGGTGAAGATCAAGTACAACATTATCTTTTCCAAGAGCTGATTCAATAGATTGTTTAAGTGACTGCACTTGGTTCACAAAGATTTTATTTGACTGATTGACAGGAACATCCAAATGGATTGGGAACTGAACCCCTTCTGCTTGAAGAGCTTCTTTGGCTTTAGCAAATTCAGCCTTAGCTTTTTCTGGATTATAAAGACCATCTTGACTATCTGCAAGATTCACACCAGACCACTCATCACCATAAGCTGGAAGTTGATCCATTACCATTGTTCCGAAATCCTTACCATCTGCTTGAACAAAGTCTGGTTTAACATAGATATTACGAACGGCAGTACTACCACCCTCTTTACCGTTAAGTTGTGCGGCGTAATTTGTACGGTCAATGGCAAAACCTAATGCTTGACGGAAATCTTTGTTAAGAAGAGCTGTCTTAGTTGATGTCTTTTGTTGATCATTTTCTTTAGATGTATGGTCATAAGTTTGACGATCGATATTAATACCGACACCTTCTACAGCTGCTCCAGGTTGTGTATAGAAAATATTGTCTTTGTACTGTTTTTCAACTTTAGAATAGTTTGAGCTAGTTGGGTATAGACGAGCTAAGTTATAGACTCCATCAGTGAAGTTACGTTCCAAGGATTCTTGGTCTGTACCATCATCGTAAGTCAATTTAACTGTATCAAAATAGACATTATCCTTATCCCAGTAGTTTTCATTCTTGGTGAACTCAATAGAAGATTTCGTTGTCAAAGATTTAAGAAGATATGGACCGTTATAAAGAATAGATGTTGGGTCTGTTGACTTACCAAAGTCTTTACCTTTAGATTTCAAGAAATCTTCATTAACAGGCCAAGTAACAGAGTAGGTCAATTTTGAATTCCAGTAAGGTTCTGGTTGGCTAAGCGTATATTGCAAAGTGTAATCATCAACTGCTTTGATACCAACATTTGAGAAGTCCTTGTTGGCACCTGAAAGGTAATCATTCAAGCCCTTAACTGAGTTTTGTAGCAAATAAATCGCTTCAGAATTAGTATCAGCAGCATGCTTAAGACCTGTTACAAAGTCTTTAGCTGTTACATTGGCATATTCTTCACCGTCTGAAGTGTACCATTTGACACCCTTACGAATCTTGTAAGTATATGTCAAACCATCTTGAGAAACAGACCAGTTTTCAGCGACAGAAGGTTTTAGATTCCCATATTGGTCATTTTCAAACAAACCATCAACACCGTTACTAACAGCTGTCGTCATGTTTTTCTTATTTGTAGAAACATAGTCTAGGGTTGCAGGATCGCCACCGTAAACATAATTATAAGTCTTACCAGACGTCTTACTTGATGACGAGCAAGCCGTTAAAACACCTACAGATAACAGGCCTACGGTTGCTAGTAAAAATACCTTACTCTTTTTCATTCATTGCCTCCTTAATTCGCAACGTAAAAAGTTCAAAATCAATAATTATGTGTATACGCTTAAATTATACCATAAATTCGAAAAAGCAGCACTACTTTCTGAATATTTTTTATTTTCTACTCAAATTTCGTGTCTAGAGTAAGAAAAAAACCTATCCGAAGATAGGTTTTTTACTACTCTTACAATGAGTTAGGATCAACTTTGATACCAGCACCTTGTGTAGTAGTGATTGAAAGGTTTGTGATGTAAGTACCTTTCGCTGTAGCTGGTTTAGCTTTTTGGATTGCATCGTTAAATGCTTTGAAGTTTTCAACCAATTTTTCAGTTTCGAATGAAACTTTACCGATGATAGCTTGTACGTTACCTGCTTTATCAGCACGGTAAGTGATTTTACCACCTTTAGACTCTTCAACTGCTTTAGCAACGTCCATAGTTACTGTACCAGTTTTAGGGTTTGGCATCAAGTTACGTGGTCCAAGGACACGTCCAAGACGACCAACGATTGCCATCATATCTGGTGTTGCAACAACAACGTCAAAGTCAAGCCATCCACCGTTGATTTTAGCAACGAGTTCGTCTTCACCAACGAAGTCAGCACCTGCTGCTTTAGCTTCTTCAGCTTTAGCACCACGAGCAAATACAAGAACGCGTTGAGTTTTACCAGTACCGTTTGGCAATACCATTGCTCCACGGATTTGTTGGTCAGCTTTCTTAACGTCGATGTTAAGGTTGTATGATACTTCAACAGTAGCATCGAATTTTGCGAAGTTAGTTTCTTGTGCAAGAGCTACAGCTTCTTCTACGCTGTAAGCTTTTGTGCTGTCGATTTTCTCAAGAGCAGCACGCATTTGTTTGCTTTTTTTAGCCATGTTAATTATTTCTCCTTGTGTAATGTGGTCATAACGACTTTCATCTTCCACGTCACTCAGCGAAGTGAGACGACGTCTGTGGTTTTCTTGTTAACTGAATTAGTCAGTAACAGTGAATCCCATTGAACGTGCAGTACCTTCGATCATACGCATAGCTGATTCGATGTTTGCAGCGTTCAAGTCAGGCATTTTAGTTTCAGCAATTTCTTGTACTTGTGCACGAGTTACTGAAGCAACTTTAACTGAGTTTGGAGTACCTGAACCTTTTTCAACACCTGCAGCTTTTTTCAAAAGAACAGCAGCTGGTGGTGTTTTAGTGATGAAATCAAATGATTTATCTTCATACACAGAGATAACAACTGGGATGATCATACCAGCTTGGTCAGCTGTACGAGCGTTAAACTCTTTAGTGAATCCCATGATGTTGATTCCGGCTTGACCAAGAGCTGGTCCAACTGGTGGAGCTGGAGTCGCTTTACCAGCAGGAATCTGAAGTTTTACGATGTTTTCGACTTTTTTAGCCATTTTGTAATTTCCTCCTATTGTGGTTTTGGCGGTAAGTAAGTTTTGTTACCTCCCACAAGTATGTTTTTACATACCTTATCTATTATACAGAAATTCTTTTTAGATGCAAGAATTTCTTATTAAGTTTAGGAAAAAATTTACATAAAGGCCTTTTCGAGGTAAAATAGACTTATGATTCTATATAAATTCTTTGCTATAGCATTTTTGATATTAACACCTATCTTTGCTTTTATTATCCACCGCTTCTTCAGTTTAAAATACCTCGGGCTTAATTTTGCTGACCTTACCTTCCCTCTTTATTTTATTGAGGTAGTTGCTGTGTCAGCCCGTTTCTTCACCCATAGCTTTTTGCCATACATCACCATCTTATTATCCTTGGCGGCTATCATTATCACGATTCAGATGCTAAGAAAAACACAATCTTTCAAGTTTAAACGTTTTCTTAAGTTGTTCTGGCGTATAAGCTTTTTTATCACTAGTCTTTTCTATTTAGGGACTGTGATTCTCATTTTTATCGTTTCTTAAAAACTAGATTAACTCAGCAGATTTATTGTGTGCTGAGTTTTTTTATATCCAACCATGAAAAAAGCAGGCAACCATGCCTGCTAAACTTTTCGGTATTAGGGTTGAACTTGAGTCATTCGACCAGTATCTACATCATAAACCGCACCGGAGATGATAACATCCTCAGGGATAAGCGGTGACTGACGAAGAATAGCCATATCTTCACGAACACTCTCTTCTACATCTGTGAATGGAAGAAAATCTTGATCAGAAACATCAACACCAAGTTCCTTATTGAGATAGGCGGTAAACTCGTCGTTCTTAAAGGTCTGAGCACCACAATCTGTATGGTGAAGAACTACGATTTCTCGTGTCCCCATCTGTTGTTGAGAAATGACCAAAGAACGAATCATATCTTCCGTCACACGACCACCCGCATTACGCAAAATATGAGCGTCACCTAGGGCCAACCCCAAGGCCTGGGCAACGTGAAGGCGTGAATCCATACAAGTCACAATAGCCACCTTAGTCTTTGGTTTCAAGGGAAGATGGGCTGTCCCGTGGAGGTCAACATAGGCTTTGTTGGCATTGAGAAAGTTTTCAAAATAAGACATAATAACTCACTTTCTAATGAAGAAAATAATTTGACTATCAAATTATTTAAACACTATCTTATCATCTTTTTATTAACTTGTCAGCTATTGAGTTCGCAATATAAAAAGGAGAATAGATGCTAACAAGCATCCACTCTCCTTCAATTTATACTATGAACGTTTTGGTAAGTATCTATTAAGCAAGCCTGCAAAGGTTTGAAGATTGAGACTTTGAACATAAATTTCACCTGTTCCTCTAAAGGTATTCACAACACCCTCTCCTGTCCCAATAGACTGCCAGAAACCATTTTCCAAGTGAATATTGTAATCAAGTGTCTGACTCCAGGCAACGACATGAGCATTATCAATAGTCACTTCTTGGTTGTTTAGCTCAATTTTTTTAATAGAACCGTAGGCATTCGCCAAGAGTGTTCCTTGACCTTGGGTTGTCATCACAAAGAAACCACCCTGACCACCAAAAATAGCCTTACCAACTGACTGGAGCTCCATTGTATAGTAAGCTGTGCCATCAAGTGCTAGAAAGGCACCGTCATTTAGTCGGTACTGTTTTTCACCTAAATAAAGTGGAATCACTTGACCAGGAGAATCAGGGGCCAAGGCTATATAACCGTTATTGGACTGTGAGACAACCTGAGTAATAAAGCTACTTTCGCCCGAAACCATTGAACGCCCAACGGCTTTTACAAAGCGACCTAGACCTGATCCACTGGCATTCAATTTGGTACTCAGTGTCACATTTGGTGTGTGATATACCATACTGCCACGCTGGATAAAGACTGTTTCACCTTGATTAAGAGATAACTCTACTAAAGGGAATTGCATGTTGCTGTCTGTGAAAAATTGCATAATAAATACCTCCCTATCCTTATGAAAAGTATAGCATTGGAGATATAATTTTGCAAGCGTTTCCAAAATGACCTTCTATCACTTTCTAAGAAAAGACTTTTTTGAGTACTTCTCCCACTGTCGTAACGCCAACCACCCGGATACCTTCTGGAATTTTCATACCATGAAGAGAATTCTTCGGAGCATAAATCTTAGTAAAACCTAGTTTAGCAGCTTCATTAATACGCTGTTCAATACGAGTCACTCGGCGAATCTCTCCAGTCAAGCCAATTTCTCCTATAAAAGCTTCTTGTGGATTGGTTGGAAGCTCCTTGTAACTAGAAGCAATGGCAACAGCGACAGCAAGGTCAATAGCCGGCTCGTCCAATTTGACACCTCCAGCTGATTTTAAATAAGCATCTTGATTTTGGAGAAGAAGGCCACAACGTTTCTCTAAAACAGCCATAATGAGGCTGACGCGATTAAAATCCAGTCCCGTTGTCGTCCTCTTGGCATTACCAAAGACGGTTGGGGTCACCAAGGCTTGAACTTCAGCTAAGATAGGTCTGCTACCTTCCATTGTTACAACAATGGCAGAACCTGTGGCTCCGTCTAGGCGTTCCTCTAAGAAAACTTGGCTAGGATTTAGCACTTCTACCAAACCACCAGACTGCATCTCAAAAATCCCAATCTCATTAGTTGAACCAAAACGGTTTTTGACTGCTCGTAAAATACGGAAGGTATGATGACGTTCACCCTCAAAATAGAGCACAGTATCCACCATGTGTTCCAACATACGTGGTCCAGCCAACTGTCCCTCCTTGGTCACATGCCCAACAATAAATGTAGCAATGTTATTGGTTTTGGCAATCTGCATGAGTTCAGCAGTAACTTCACGAACCTGAGATACAGAGCCTTGAACGCCTGAAATCTCTGGACTCATGATGGTCTGAATAGAGTCGATAATGAGGAAATCGGGTTTTATAGCCTCCACTTGGCTGCGAACGGCTTGCATATTAGTCTCAGCATAAAGATAAAATTCGTTATCAATATCACCTAAACGTTCGCTCCGCAATTTGATTTGCTCGGCAGATTCTTCCCCAGAAACATAGAGGACAGTTCCCTTGTTAGCCAGCTGTGTTGACACTTGTAAGAGAAGAGTCGATTTCCCTATCCCTGGATCTCCTCCAATAAGAACCAGACTACCCGGAACCACACCGCCACCTAAAACACGGTTAAACTCGTCCATGTCAGTCTTTATGCGGGCATAATTAATTGAAGAGACTTCTTTTAATTTAGTAGGTTTAGACTTTTCACCCGTTAAACTAACACGAGCATTTTTTACCTCCTGCACCTCAACTTCTTCCTCAAAAGAGGACCAAGAAGAACAGTTGGGACAGCGCCCTAGATATTTGGGTGAATTGTAGCCACATTCTCGACAAACAAAAGTTGATTTTTTCTTTGCTATGATAATTCTCCTTCTACGATTACTCCGACAGAATGCCACTTATGCAATGTTTTTTTTAATTTCTTCTGGTTGGCAACTCCGACAGCGGACAAATCGACAGAAACCTGATAATTCTCCTTGACAGCTGCCAAAACGGAAGCCTTGACACAGCCATTGCCATCTACCCCTATAAACTCTATGCTTTTAGCACCGTTTCCTTCTAAAAAATCTTTTAAATCTGGATTAGTAAAGCAAGAAGCCCGACGCTTCTCAAAGATACGAGAAGATACAAGCAGCAAGCCGGTCGCAAATTTCTTCTTTCTATCTTTTCTCTCCCAGAAAAAACGATTGAGAATATAGATAACTCGGTCGCTGGGATAGGTAGCAATTTTGTCATTTACAGCTGCTGTCAGTTCTTCATGATATGCTTTTCCTACAGCAACATAATCTGACTGCATGTCTACAACTAATAAATAGTCTGCCATTTTATTCCTCTATTTCCCAGTTGATCCAAAACCACCAGTTCGAACACCGTCAGCTTCATCTCCATCTGCGATTAAAAATGGTGCAAAGACAGCCTGAACTACACGTTCCCCAACTTCAAGAATCACTTCTTTATCTGTGATATTTTTCATCTGAGCAAAGATATGGCCTTCATTTCCTGGATTACCATAGTAGTCGCCATCAATAACCCCCACAGAGTTGATCAAGACCAGACCTTTTTTGCGAGGGTTGGACGAACGGTCGTAGAGATAAAGCACCTCACCCGCTTGCATATAAGCCTTGACCCCAGTTGGGACGAGGACGATTTCTCCTGGTGCAATCACTGTGCGCTCTGCCACCTTTAAGTCGTAGCCAGCCGCATGGGCTGTCTCCCGTTTTGGAAGCAAGTCCTGATTGGTATAAGTTGATACAAGTTCAAATCCACGAATTTTTGTCATTATTTTTCCTTTCGATACATCTATAAATTAATTCTTGTAAAACTAGCCATGCTAGCTTCAGACTTTTAAATCTATCCTATTATAATCTATTCGAAATAAGATGACAAAGGTAATAGTCTAATCACTTTCTCATTAAACGAAGATTGACTTTTAACCAGGAAAACGCTAACATAATAATAGATATAATACTTTTAAGGAGAATTGTCATGAAATTCATCGGACTTGTTGGTACGAATTCAAAACGTTCAACTAATAGACAATTATTGCAATATATTCAGAAACATTTTGCAGATAAGGCAGACATCGAACTTGTTGAAATCAAAGACCTCCCTGTCTTTAACAAACCCGCTAACAAACAATTGCCAGAAAGTGTCCTTGAAATCGTTAAAAAAATCGATGAGGCTGATGGGGTTATTATTGGAACACCTGAGTATGACCACTCAATTCCAGCTGTTCTCATGAATGCTTTAGCTTGGGTCTCATACGGTGTTTTCCCTCTTTTGAATAAGCCTGTTATGATTACAGGAGCTTCTTATGGAACTCTAGGAGCTTCTCGTGCACAGCTACAACTTCGTCAAATTTTGAATGCTCCAGAAATCAAAGCTAACGTGCTTCCAGACGAATTCTTGCTTTCACATTCCCTTCAAGCTTTTGATAGCAACGGCGATTTAGTTGACCTCGATGTCATCAAAAAATTAGATGCTATTTTCGATGACTTCCGTCTCTACGTCAAAATTACTGGTAAACTCTCACATGCTACAGAGTTATTACATAAAGAAGCTGAAGACTTCGACTGGGAAAGCCTATAGGACAGGAGAATATAAACTATGAAATTTGTTGGACTCGTTGGAGCAAATTATGATCAATCATATAACCGTAAACTGCTCGAATTTATCAGAAGACATTTTAAAATTAAATTTGAACTTGAAGTTTTAGAAATTGATGAAGTCCCTATGTTTAACCAAGATGAAAAATGGGATGAAAGTTTCCAACTTCGCTTACTTAATAACAAAATTACACGCGCTGACGGTGTCATCATTGCAACACCTGAGCACAACCACACTATCTCTGCAGCACTTAAATCAGTATTAGAGTGGCTATCATTCGAAGTGCACCCTTTTGAAAACAAGCCTGTAATGATTGTTGGTGCTTCTTACTACGATCAAGGGACTTCACGTGCCCAAGTGCATTTGCGTAAAATCCTTGAAGCACCTGGTGTCAATGCCTATACACTTCCAGGTAATGAATTCTTGCTTGGAAAGGCTAAAGATGCCTTTGACCTTGAGGGAAACATTACCAACGAAGGTACTATTAATTTCCTTGAACAATGCTTAGACAATTTCATCCAATATGTAGGAGTGGTTTCTAAATTGAAAAAACCAAAACCAATTGAACCTGAAGACTTGGATTGTAACAACCCAATCGCTACAACTGTTACCGATGTTGATCCTGACGATCCAGAGTGGGTAGAAAAAGTAGCTGAAATCACTGGTGCGGTATCTGGTGATACCTACGTGAAATTGGACCACGGTATTTTGACGGTTAATCAAATTGACATGTTCCTCAAGGCTATGCCATTTGAATTGACCTATGCCGATGATAACAACCAGTTCCTCTACTACAATAACGCCCATCAAGATCCTGATACTATGTTCGCCAAACGTGTACCACCTCAATCTGGTAGCCGTATGTCAACTGTTCACGGCTCACTTCCACCAGCTCGTATGAAAAATGTGGAATGGGTTATCGGTACACTTCGTAATGGTAACCAAGAATATGTTCGTACGATTGTTCCAGGGTCACCTGAAGGAGTTATCAATACGCATAACTATCAGGCTATGTACTATGATGATGGTTCTTATGCAGGAATCAATGAAATCGTCTTTAACTTTAAACCATGGCTTGACTGGTATCTCGAAACAACTGGTCAACGCCTTGTCGGAGGAAGCGGTCCTTTTGCACCAGCTGCAGCTAGTCATGGCGGTAGCGACGCCACATCTGGTGCATCAGATGCGGGTGGTCATGGTGGCGACGCAGCCCCAGCCGCAGATGCCACATCTGGAGCATCCTCATATTAAGACTTGGAAAAGTTGGGACAACTGTCCTGACTTTTTTTCATGGTCATCCTAGATTAAGTTTCACTCGAGCTTGCGCATTTGCCATGCTCCATGCCACATATTTTAGAGGTAAAACTATGTCTCAATTTCAAGAAAAAGTATTCGCTGCTTGTGCTAAAAAAGAAGCTCTCTTTGACGAAAGCCTGGGGCGCTATGCCTTGCGTTCTATGCTTGCAGGAGCTTATCTTACCATGTCGACTGCTGTAGGAATTATTGGTGCAGATGTTATCGCAACAGGTATTCCAGCCCTTTCTCGTTTTGTCTTTGCCTTTATCTTTGCCATCGGACTGGTCTTCGTTCTCATATTCAATGGAGAGTTGGCTACTTCAAACATGATGTTCCTGACCAGTGGTGCCTATTATGGTAAAATCAAATGGAGCAAGGTGTGTACCATCCTCCTCTACTGTACCTTCTTTAATTTTGTCGGCGCCCTTATCTTGGCCTGGTTCTTCAACCAATCCTTCTCTTTCCAACATTTGACTGACAAGAGCTTCTTAGTTACTGCTGTCTCAACCAAGCTTGGAAAAACAGATTGGATGAACTTTACAGAAGGTATTACAGCGAATATGTTCGTTAATATTGCCATCTTGGGCTACATGCTCCTCAAAGAAGAATCTGCTAAGATTTTCATTGCGCTATCAGCTATCTTCATGTTTGTATTTTTAATTAATGAACACTTGATTGCTAACTTTGCCTCTTTCATGTTGCTCGGTTTCAACGGTGTGCGTGACGCTGTGGATAATTTCACTTTGGCAAATATTCTACGTCAGTGGATAGTCGTTTTCTTCGGTAACTGGATTGGCGGAGGTATTTTCATTGGTTTGGCATACTCTTGGCTCAATAAAACTAAAACACCTCACATTGATTAGGAGACCTCATGCGTCAAAAGACATTCATCAAACAAACCAGTCTAGCTATTCTACTATATTTTATTTGCCTAGCCCTTGCAGTTGCCATTGATTTAATCTTTTTCAAAGTCAAAAATATGTATCATACGCCTGCTTTAGCTGCTATCTTTGCAGGTTGGGTCTATTTGGGGCTTATCAGAAAAACTAAACAATTTGGAGCTATTACCTGTCTGGGTATCTTTATGTCCCTCTTCTTCTTTGCCTCTGGGCACTTTGTTCTAGCCTTTCTTCCTAGCTTTTTAGCTGGCCTTGTCGCTGATTTTCTAGCTAAGAAAGGGAACTATGAGAATAATAAACTTAATCTACTCTCCTATATGATCTTTTCTCTAGGAAACTTAGCACCCATTATCACCATGTGGCTTGCGCCCAAAGCTTATATCGCACAACTCCTGGCCAAAGGGAAAACTCAAGATTATGTAAATCAAGTTATGGTTCCCTTTACAGGCAGTCATATCTTAATCCTGATTGGAGGAACGCTCATGGCTGCCCTCATTGGAGGCTACATTGCCCAAAATTGGCTGAAAAAATAAATAGCCATCAGCCTTCCTAACAGAGAGTACAAGACAAACATGCTTTTCTTATGTTATAATGAGAAAGAATACAGTCTTTTTCTACTTTGTCAGAAAGGACCTAAAGGGAGACCTAATGATGAAAAAACAAAAAATCGCTGTCTTGGGCCCTGGTTCATGGGGAACTGCCCTTGCTCAGGTACTCAACGACAACGGACACGAGGTCCGTATTTGGGGAAACATCCCTGAACAAATTGATGAAATTAACGAGAAACACACCAACACCCGCTACTTCAAGGATGTGGTTTTGGATGAAAACATTAAAGCCTACAAGGAACTGTCTGAAGCCCTAGATAGTGTCGACGCTGTTCTCTTTGTTGTTCCAACCAAGGTTACTCGCTTAGTTGCTAAACAAGTTGCCGAACTTTTGGACCACAAGGTTGTTGTCATGCATGCTTCAAAAGGATTGGAACCTGGAACACACGAACGTCTTTCAACAATCCTTGAAGAAGAGATTCCTGAGGAACTTCGCAGTGACATTGTTGTCGTATCTGGTCCAAGCCACGCTGAAGAAACTATCGTTCGCGATATCACTTTGATTACAGCAGCATCTAAGGATCTTGAAGTGGCGCGCTATGTCCAAGGCATTTTCAGTAATAACTACTTCCGCCTCTACACCAATTCAGATGTGATTGGTGTTGAAACAGCTGGTGCTCTTAAAAACATTATCGCGGTAGGTGCAGGTGCCCTCCACGGTATGGGATATGGGGACAATGCTAAGGCAGCCGTTATTACTCGTGGACTTGCAGAAATTACTCGTCTTGGTGTGAAACTCGGTGCCGATCCTTTGACTTACAGCGGTCTATCTGGGGTTGGTGACCTTATTGTTACAGGAACTTCTATCCATTCACGTAACTGGCGTGCTGGGGATGCGCTCGGTCGTGGAGAAAAACTAGAAGACATTGAACGTAACATGGGAATGGTAATCGAAGGTATTTCAACCACAAAGGTTGCCTACGAAATCGCCCAAGAACTCGGTGTCTACATGCCAATTACAACAGCAATCTACAAATCTATCTATGAGGGTGCTGATATCAAGGAATCTATTCTCAATATGATGTCCAATGAATTGCGCTCTGAAAATGAATGGGATAAAAAATAAAAATCTAAGGAGTTCTCATGAAGAATCAAAAAGTTAGAAAAGCTATCATCCCCGCTGCAGGACTCGGAACACGCTTTTTACCAGCTACTAAGGCCTTGGCCAAAGAAATGTTGCCAATCGTTGACAAGCCAACCATCCAATTTATCGTTGAAGAAGCCCTCAAATCAGGTATTGAAGATATCTTGGTGGTTACTGGTAAGTCAAAACGTTCTATCGAAGACCACTTTGATTCAAACTTCGAGTTAGAATACAACTTGGAACAAAAAGGTAAGACAGACTTGTTGAAATTGGTTAATGACACCACTGCTATCAACCTCCACTTTATCCGTCAAAGCCATCCACGTGGTCTTGGAGATGCAGTTCTTCAAGCCAAAGCATTTGTCGGAAATGAGCCATTCGTTGTCATGCTTGGTGACGACCTCATGGATATCACTAATGACAAAGCAGTACCTTTGACTAAGCAGCTCATTAACGATTATGAGGAAACACACGCATCAACCATTGCAGTTATGCCTGTACCTCACGAGGAAGTGTCTTCTTATGGTGTCATCGCCCCTCAAGGCAAAGGCGAAAATGGACGTTATAGTGTTGAAACTTTCGTTGAAAAACCAAATCCAGAGGATGCACCAAGTGATCTTGCTATCATCGGGCGTTACCTTCTAACACCTGAAATTTTCGGTATTTTGGAAACTCAAGAACCAGGTGCTGGAAATGAAGTCCAATTGACTGATGCTATCGATACACTTAACAAGACACAACGCGTCTTTGCCCGCGAATTTACGGGAGAGCGTTATGATGTCGGTGACAAATTCGGATTCATGAAAACATCAATCGATTACGCACTTAAACATCCTCAAGTTAAAGATGACCTCAAGCAATACCTCATTGACTTGGGACACAAACTTGAAGGCAAACCAGCTAAAAAAGACTAATATAAAAACCATCGAATATGACATTCGATGGTTTTTTCATATGACTTAAAAATAAGTGAATCCTAGAAGAACCAGCAATAGTAAAATGTAGGTTAAAAGAGCTGTAAAACGCCAACCTTTACTAAATAAGCGACTTTCGACCTTGTTGGCCAAAAAGATAGCTGCAAGAGCACCTCCAACTAAACCACCAAGATGGCCTGTAATCCCAACACTAGGTGTAAAAAGGTTGAAAATTAAGTTAATGACAATCAAAGCCAAGTAATTGCGACCTAACTGATTAAGCAAAGGACTATGACTGTAATAACCAAGAATCACAACAGCCGCAAAAAGTCCAAACAAGGATGTCGAAGCACCAGCCGCAATAACATTAGGCGTAAAAAGTAAGGTAAAGGCATTTCCCATAACACCAGCTAACAAATAGAGCCCTAGAAAACGTAGAGTCCCAAAAATCTGCTCAGCCATTTTCCCCATAAAGTAAAGGGCAAGCATATTAAATAGAAAATGCTCAACACCTATATGCACAAAAATTGGTGTTACAAGACGCCAGAGGTTCAGTGGGCTGTACTGAACAAAAGCACCGTACATAGCTCCCATCTTAAAAAGGCTCAAAGGCGAGGTCGCTTGAAAGCCATTTAAGAGATATTGACAGATGAAAGTCAGCGTCGTAAGCCCCAACAATAGATAGGTTGCTGGGTATTTCTTCCACTCATTTACTTGCATGTAACAACCTCCTTAACAGGAATATCATAGCTATCTGGTTGAAAATCATGTTTCTGGCAAGGATAAACCGTACTAACGGTCGCCCCTTCAAAATCAGACAAATAGCGGTCATAGTAACCTGCTCCGTAACCAATGCGATAGCCTTCATCATTGAAAACTACTCCTGGCACATGAATTAAACCAATCTCTGATTTTTCCACAGCCAAATCAGACACAGGTTCCATCAAGCCAAAAGAGGTTGCAACAAGATTATCTGGATCATAATCCACAAAAATCATTCGACCTTGTTTATATGTTTTAGGAATCAAAAGTCGTTTACCATCCTTTAAAGCCTGATTGATTAAAAGACTGGTATCATATTCATGAGGAAAAGACAAATAAGTCGCAATCACCTTAGCCTTTTTATAAGCAGGTAAGGCAATCAATTGCTCCAAAAGATGTTTATCTATCTTAGCCTTAGTCTCAGGTTCTTGTGAAGTTAATTGAGCCAAGACTGTTTTTCTAAGTTCATTTTTCATAGGTTTATCATATCAAAAAATCTACCAAAAGTCAGACTTGGTAGATTTTTTAGCTTTATCGACTCTGATTAGGCTTCTGCCTTGTGTTTAAGGAATTTTCCAATTTCAGCCACTGCAAAAGCGAGGGCATCTTCGTTTGGACTCATCTTAGGATGGTGAAGTGCATATGGCGTGTCGATTCCCAACCAGAACATGACACCAGGAACTTTACTAAGCAAATAACCAAAATCCTCTCCAGTCATAGCCGGTGGACAATCAATCAGGTTAACTTCTGGGCTAGCATCAAAGAAGGCCATCAACTCTTTGGCCAAGGCTGGATTATTTTCCACCGGAAGATAACCACCTTGTTTCAACATGATATCCACTTCCATACCAAAGCTAGCTGCTACACCTTCTGCAATCTGGCGCACGCGCTTCTGGATAAGGAGACTCATTTCCTGAGTAAGAGTACGAATAGTTCCATAAACCTCCGCAGTTTCAGCGATAACATTATTAGTAGTTCCTGCATGGAAAGAACCAAAGGTAACTACCCCACCTTGGATAGGGTCAACATTACGACTGACAATCGTTTGCACTTGAGTAATAAAGTAAGAAGCTGCTACAAGGGCATCATTGGCCTCATGTGGAAAGGCCGCATGTCCACCTTTCCCCTTGAAAGTAACGAGGACTTCACAAGTCCCAGCAAAAAGAGTACTTGTGTTAGTCGCAATATCACCCACCTTGAAATCTGGACGGACGTGGAGGCCATAGAACTCATCTGGCAACCAATCTCCAAAGGCACCATCTTCATACATAAGCATACCACCCGCTTCATTTTCTTCGGCTGGTTGGAAGAGGAAGAGCATGTTATTTTTAGGCTGTACTTGAAGCATCTGGTCCAAAAGACCAAGTGCTGTGGTCATGTGCATATCGTGTCCACAAGCATGCATACGACCTTCATGAGTAGACTTGAAGTCAAGATCTGTTTCCTCTACGATTGGGAGGCCATCAATATCTGTACGCCAACCAATGGTTTTTTCAGGAGCATGCCCGTGAAGATAGACAAGAATTCCTGTACGCCAAGTACGTTGCTCCACAAAGTCCTTCCCTTCAGTCATTTCGGCAATACGCTCTAAGAGGTAAGCCTGAGTTTTAAATTCTTCCAACCCAATTTCGGGAATTTGGTGAAGGTCTCGTCTGATTTTAATTAAATCAAGTGTCATGTTTTTACCCTTTTTATTGTCTTATTTTATAGAGAATCTAGAAATAGAGGCCTTACAGGCCTCTACTATCAATATGTTACAAGTTACGCAAAGCGTCTTCGAGTGCTGTTTTTTGTTGTGTTTTTTCATCGATTTCCTTGATGATACGAGCTGGAACACCAGCTACAACCACATTTTCAGGGACATCTTGAGTAACGATCGCTCCAGCAGCAACGACTGAACCGTTACCAACTTGAACACCTTCAATAACAACAGCATTAGCACCAACAAGAACGTTATCACCGATACGAACTGGGTCTGCTGAAGCTGGTTCAATCACACCAGCAAGGACTGCACCCGCACCGATATGGCTGTTTTTACCAACAGTAGCACGACCACCAAGGATAGCACCCATATCAATCATAGTACCAGCACCAATTTCAGCACCGATATTGATTACAGCACCCATCATAACGACAGCATTGTCTTCGATAGTTACTTGGTCTCGGATAATAGCACCTGGTTCAATACGTGCATTAAGGTGACGTTTATCAAGCAGTGGAACAGCTGAGTTACGGCCATCTTGTTCCACAACATAGTCCTTGTTTTCAGTCAAATTCGCAAGAAGTGGTTCGATATCTTTCCAGTCTCCGAAAAGAATGTTACCAAGTTTAGTGACAGAAGCTGGAACAGTAGTTGCCAATTCCCCTTCAAAAGTTACTTTAACATTCGTTTTCTTTTCAGCATTACCGATAAAAGCAATAATTTCTTGTGCAGACATTTTTTGTGCAGTCATGAGATTCTCCATTCACATAAAGTTAGGAATTATTATACCAAAAATTCTGATAATTGTCTTTGCTTTTGCCAAATACAGTGTATTTTTATGTAAAATTGGTCTTTAGAGTCTCTATATCAGTAATCACTCGGTCTGGCTTGATTGGGGAATTCTCCAGTTCTCGACGAGAATAAGGGAAGGTATTCAGCAAGATACTATCGATCCCAACTGCTTCAGCCACAGCAATATCAGTCGTCAAGTCATTTCCAATCATGACAGTCTCAGACGGGTTTAACCCATGATCATCCAAAACTTGCTTTAAAAATTCAGGTTGTGGCTTACAGATACCGGCATCCGAAGACAAGTAAATAGCATCAAAATAAGGTCTTAACGCCATTAGGTCAATCTCAGCGTTAGTAAAGGCTGCTTGAGCATTAGACAAGAGATAAATCCGACAGCCCTGCTCTTTTAGAAAGGCTAGCACCTCCTTGGTATGGGGATAAGCCGTCACATGTTTGCGAGATAAGACGCGAAAGACCATTGCTATCAATTGTCCCCAATCTTCCGGCTGATTAGAACTACTAGACTGAGGCCGAGCATCTACATAAAGCTGGTTAAAAATGTGGGCTAAATCAATTTCTGGATAAGCAACTCCTTTGAGATCTATTAACTCCTTACGGGCCTGATCCACGCGCTTAGCATAAGCCTTTTTAAGAGTCTCGCCCTCATAAGCCGCTCCATAAGCCTGATATAGTTGGCATAGTTTATCCCATAACACAGGATCCTTCTCATCGGTTAGGATATCAACCAAGGTACCATAAAAATCAAAAATGTAGTTCTTATAGGCTCTATTTTTCATCGCTTTTTACCCATTACTGAAACTTTCTTACTTATTGCTCTCATCATACTCCTTTTAGGAAGACCAAACAAGCTAACTGAGACATTTCCCATCAAAAAAATCCCAACGATTGTTAGGATTGCTTATCATCTCTAATACGGCCAATCAGCAGTTCTCCCGCAACGGTTAATTGCGTCACTGAAGTCAAGTCCAAAGTATCCTTATTGGCATGGAAGAAAAGAGGTGTCATCTCGGCAAATGTTTGAACATGCTCTGATGGCATAGACCAAGTCTTAGCAATCGTCACACGCTCCAAAAGGTCGCAGGACTCTTGAAAATGTTCCAGAACATCCTGGTTCGAATAAGCCTGCACCTCCGGTAACAATTGGCGAAACTCTTTAAGATGATCCTCATGAGGAATAACCTTAAAAATCAAGCCATGATCAGACAAAAGTCGTCCAAATTCTTGATAATTAGCTGGCGAAAAGATATCTAAAATCACATCGATACTGTGTTCACGTAAAGGCAATTGAGCCAAATCGCCAACAAACCAAGCTACATTTTTATGAGGATTTTGACGAGCCGCAAGAAGGATAGAATCCTTAGACAAATCAAAGGCCATGAAATCCTTGTCAAACTCTTGAGCCAACTGACGGCTATAATATCCCTCACCACAGGCAACATCTAGAACGTGCGAGTGTTCAGGAAGGTCACGCAAGCGCTCTGAAATCACCTCCAGGATAGGATCGTAATAGCCTGCCGCAAGAATCTGACTCCTCTTTTCAAAAGAAGCCATATCATAGTTCTTATCTCCCTTAGTCTGTCTCAAAAAATTGACAAAGCCCTGCTTGGCGATATTAAAGGTATGCCTATTCTGACAAACCAAGCTAGACAAATCCAAATGCATTGGCGCCTGACAGATAGGACACGCAAAAAGACTTTCTTGATCTTTAAAAACACTAAATTTGGCCATAAATCCTCCTTAACACAAAAAAAAGAGCACACACCTGAAATCGCTTAGGGCTGCTGGATTCCTCCCCTGACCCGCTTCACGCACAGATGTTGCTCCGAAAAATATTATACCATAAATTGAAGTGATTGCAAGTAGAGAACTTATGATAAGACTAGCTAGACCTACCCCTATCAATCCCTATTATTTACTTCGGTCAGTCTAAACTTCGATAAAACATAAGACTTACCGTGGTGACATTTATGTCACTACTTTTTTATTTCTCGACACCTTATAATAAATCCATAGCTTGAGGAAGTACCAAAAGCTAGTGACATGGCTGACTTTATTTAAAGGAGAAGTCATGTTTAACATATCTCTTAACTCGTGGTGAGAGGGTATGAGATTTAAAGACTCACCAAAAATAAAAAAAGGAGAATGACAATGATTAACAAAGAAATGAAGGTAGCTGACCTAGCCTCAGTAACAGGAGGCGGATGGAAGACCAACCTTGCCATTGGAGGGCTCTGCCTAACTTCAGGACCTATTGGAACTATGGTATGCCTTGGAGCCTACAATGGCTACATGGACTCTGCGCGATAAAAGAAAGGACATATGAACAATGACTAAGACCATTAACAATCGTAAAAACATGACTACTCAAGAACTTGAAGCTGTATCAGGTGGAGTGGTTCCTTGGGCCGCTATTTCTGTTGGCATTGCTGCTGCAAAACTAACTTATGACCTTAGCTATGCCGCAGGTAAATCTTTCTATAACCTCACCCACTAACTAACAGCACTCACCTGACATCTCAAAGATTTTGAGGATGATAACTCATGAAACATACAAAAAATCAAACAAATGATACTACTGCTAATCAATCACCTAAAATGAATAACTATTTGCTCGTAAAAATAGCTTTAGCTGGAATTATCAGTAGCTTACTTCTGATACTCCTAATCAACCTTATCTTTCATGTACGATTAGGAACACCAATTATTGATACTAATTTGAAGTCCGCTTTTGGTACTCTGATTCTCTTTATGCCTATTTTTCTTTTAACAAGAGAGAAAGAAAAAAATAAAGCATAGAAAGAGTGACCTAAATTGCTTTCAGGAAAACAAAAACTCATCTTCCATTAAAAAGTGCAAGGCCCTTTGGACTTGCACTTTTGTTTACATATCTTGCCTTGTTTCCAATTTAGCCAATCGTTTGGCTTCTTTTTTGCGTTCACGACTCTGACGGAAAAAGTCTTGCATAATCTTAGCACACTCTTCCTCCATGACACCAGTCTCTACTTCTACGCGATGGTTGAGACGCTCATCTCTTAGGATATCGTAAAGGCTACCCGCACCACCAAACTTTTGATTGCTTGCTCCATAGATCACTTTAGGAATACGAGCCAAGCCAATTGCTCCACTACACATGACACAGGGTTCAATGGTCACAAAGAGGGTACAATCTAACAAACGCCAATTGCCCACAGTCCTATTAGCCTCCTGAATAGCCATGACCTCCGCATGCATGATAGCTTGATTGAGCTCCTCACGTGCATTGTGTCCACGACCTACGACTTCGCCATCTTTAACGATGACACAGCCAATTGGGATCTCTGCTTTATCTAGAGATTTTTCGGCCTCCTTAAGAGCTTCAGACATAAAAAAGTCTTTCTCTTCTTGGGTAAAGTCAAGCATTTGTGTCACTCCCGTTCCAAGATTTGCGAGACAATATCTCGCTTAGTTCTTCTATTATAGCATAAGAAAAGTAATACCGAAGGCCTCCATTTTAAAGGACACAAAAAAAGCTAAGACGAATCATCCTAGCTTCAAACACATTAGTCTGGTGAGTCTTAGGAATCACACCAATGTGTTCCCCCAAGGCTAGACGAAAAGTCAACGACCGCTTAACATCCTAATTCATATGTCAGTCGGAGTGTCATAGTCAATTGTCTGTGAAATCATTATATAGGCCTAAGGCCTCACAACGATAAACAAAAATGCAACTGTCTCAAACAATTGCAAGGATAGCGTTATAGTTGTGATATTTCACACTTTCCTTCCAAACAAATAATGCCTACTATAAAAGTAACTTTTATAGCTTTTTCCTTACCCACCTATAGTTTATCATGAAACCTCTATCATTTAATTTAAAAATCGGTAATAAAATAATGATATACATTAGAAATAACTGTTAATTGTATGCATTGTGTTGAATATTTTGCTTAACATTTAAAACGTTGATATATCAACGTTTTAAGGCTTCTTAAACTATTTTTTCTAGTCTATCTACACTATTAAACACCTATCATCCTAAGTCTTATCTAATTTTACTGTTTATTAGTCTAACAAGTGTTTAATATTTTATCTTCAACAATTCTTCAAAACAAGGTATGGAACAAGATAATGATTTTTTAGAGAGGTTGCTTCAAAGATAGGAGACCTAGATAGCTAGTCAAAGGATAAACTAGAAGGGAAGTTCTTCTTCCAAGACGAGGTCAGCCAAGTCATTATCAGGATTATTTTCCCTAACAGCACGCTGAGCACGACTCTCCAGAAGTTGGAAAGAGGAACAAAGCACTTCAGTAACGTAATGAGTTTGACCATCCTTATCGTACTTACGAGTACGAAGCTCACCATCAAGAGAAATTAAACTCCCCTTGCTAGCATAAGATGCTAAGGTCTCAGCCAAACGCCCCCAGACAACCACTGTAATAAAGTCAGCCTCACGCTCACCATTTTGCGTCTTATAGCGACGATTAACCGCAACTGTAACACGTGTAAAAGACCTATCGCTAGCAGTTTTTACCATTTCAGGAGTCGCCGTCAAACGTCCAATTAAAATAACTTTGTTATACATTTTTTTACCTCCACCTATCTATTCGTAAGCAGAAGTAAAAAAAGTGACAGATTTTGAAAAAGCAAGAATAAAAATAAGATATATATATCACATTATTGATTTCAATTAAATAGAAAAAAGTAAAATCTATTCGGGTGAAAAGCAGGATGAGTTCTGCAATAAATGTACTTGTCACTAAATATTAGACATCTAAAGATGAGCTGAGCTACTAGCAAAGGAAGTAGGAAGCTTGGTATGAGCTGTCGATTCAAAGAACAGTTATCGCCATACAAACTTGTCATTAGTTTACTTACTCAAATCATCCTCTGCTGACCCAGAATTACCACTTAAAATAATTTTAACACTCCGTTTTGAAGTTGTTTTATTGATAGAAGAGAGACGAGAGTCCTTTGCCTTTTCTTTGTAAGCTGAAATAGTTTGGAATTCACTTATTGCACACTACCAATGACCAATACTATAAAAGATAAAATATTTCCTAGCACATGAACCATCAAGGGATAGTAAATATTTCCCTTTTCATTCACATAAATAATTGAAAGGGCTACTCCGCCACCTAAGTAACCAACTGCACTGACCCACTCTGATAAAGACAAACTGTGCATATGGGTCAAGGCGAAAACAAATCCTACCACACAAATGCTTAGCCAGCTTGGCAAATGTCTCTGTAAATAATGCAATAAAATTTGACGGAAAAAGAGTTCTTCCACCAAAGGTCCAATGATACAGGCGAAAACTGCTATCAGTAGTGGTTGTTCTTTAAAGGCGCTTTGTATATTAGCCTCGTTTAGTCCTTGTTCACTTAGTCCCAAAACCTGCCTCAATATTGCCGATAGTAGTCCAAAGAAAATGGTCACCAGGACAAGTAAGAGCCAGCCTTTTAAAACCCCCAAGAAAAATTTTCTTTTAGAACTTCTGACCTCTTCCCACTTTTTGAGCAATTCAGACTTAAATAAGAAGCAACCATACAAAAACATGATGGTATAAACTAAATAGGTCGTTAAAGAAGAAGGTAAGGGAGCATCAAATACTCGTATACCGTCAAAAACAAAGAGGACTGTATAGAGAATCATAAAAACAAGGACTCCCTTATGTTTGTTGTAAGCCATTGAACTTTCCTTTCTTTTATAATCATCACCAAATCTGAGTCTGACAGATAAATAAAACACAACTTGATTAATAAACTTGAAGCCACATTTTTTAGATAATTGCTCGGATAAAGTTGTTTTGGCAAATAATAGAGATTGAGAGCAATACTATTATATTTTGATGATGAACTTGGTAAGCATAAAGAGGTTCTCGAAATTTTGAACCATTTGCCAAGACGAGCTCTCCTAAAAAAAAAAGCGGTATATACTTACCGCCCCTTTTACTATTTACCCTTTCCAGTGTTTAGCTGGATCAAAAGCCTCTCCGACTACTGCTAAATCATCAAGTTCAATGATTCCACGTTTTTGTGGGGCATTTGGAAGGGCCAACTCACGTGGGGCACACATCATACCATAACTATCTTCACCACGAAGTTTTCCTGGGAAGATAAGGGCACCGCTAGGCATCATAGCACCAGGAAGAGCTACAATAGTTTTAAGCCCAAGCGCTGCGTTTGGTGCTCCTGCAACGATTTGGACCTTCTTATCACCGATGTTCACTTGGCAGATGTTAAGGTGATCGCTATCTGGATGTGGAACCATTTCATCAATTTGTCCAACCACAAAGACTGGTCCTTGTGTGTTTTCCAAACGCTCTTCAAAGCCCTCTTTAGCCAATTCCTCGTTCAAGACAGCTACATCTTGGTCTGACAAGAAAACTTGACCATTACCTTCGATATTAATGAGGCTTGATGCTTCAAAAATATTCCAAGCAAGAGTCTTACCTGTTTCATCAGCTGTGACACGCGCCACTTTACCTTTACGTTCTACGCTACGTTTGATGTCCTTAGTATCTTCCAAGATAACCAACAAAACGTCACCAACTTGTTCCTTATTGTATGCAAAAATCATGGGTTCTCCTTCAATAGTTCTTTTATAGATTTTAAAATCGACTGACATGCCAAGAATCGTCATTACTACCATAGCGATAACTAATCTTGTCAATTTTCCAGTCACTCTCTGTTAATTTTACGATAAATTGTTTATGGTACCAAAAGTCATTCCCATAAGAAAATTCGAGAAACATCTTAGCCTTACTCTTCATAATAAACTTAACTCGACAGGGCTCTAACACAAAATCATAGGTGCCTGGAGAACCAAAAGAAGCTGAAAAACCTCTTTTATAACAGTTATCAGTCAAGTGTTTTTGAGCTAAAGGAGTCAACTTCTCTTTAAATTCATCAAATAACTCCATTTCTCCAGGAATAGTTTGATGTGTAGGAAGATTATTTTCCTTTTTGTAGGTGTTTATTTCTTGGTGTTTTAGGAAGATATCACTTTCAATTTTGGAATGCTCTACTAAAATTTGGCATAATTCTTCGATGATCTCCTCATTTTTTTCTGTCAGATACTTTTCTTTAGTTTCTGAAATATCAAGAGAGATATTAGGAAAGTGATTGATTTTCATCTTTTAAATCTCCGACAAAAAGGCATTGATTTCTTCTTTGGTTTTACGAGCTTTATTGACCAAGCGTCCCAATTCCTGACCTTTCTGAGTCACGACAAAACTTGGAATACCAAAGATATTCCAAGTTTGTGCCAAAGCCATATAATCATCACGGTTAACACGCACAAAGGTCATATCTGGATGGAGGGCTTCAATTTCAGGCATAACGGGATAGATAAACTGGCAGTCTGGACACCAATCAGCAGTGAAAAAGAAAACCACCTTTTGATCACTTTCAACATAGCTTGCCAATTCTTCAAGATTCTTAGGAATAATCATGCCTGCTCCTCCTCATAGGTCAAGATATCCTCTGCATAAACAAAGCTATAGGAACGTCCATCCTCTAAGACGATACCTCCTGTAAGCTCTGGATTCTCCTTATCAGTGGGATTTGTATAAAGGACTGCAATGGTCCCCAGGTGAGATAATTCTTGTCTAATATCTTGGATTAATGCAGCCTTCTTCATTTCTGCACGTGACTGTCTATACTTCTCTGCCATTGCCAAGAGACCTAAAGCTCCTACGCCTCCAGCAAACAAGGCCAATGTTTTACGTTTCATAAGAAACATTTTACCATAATTTTAGACGAATGGGGAGAGGCTACCTATCTCTTGAGAATCGTGCTAAAATAGTAGCAAGTACTACTCAAGGAGGATTTTATGACTACCCTATTTGACAAAATTAAAGAAGTAACCGAGCTCAGTGCTACTTCAGGCTTTGAAGCTCCTGTACGCGACTACCTTCGCAAAAACATCACCCCACTTGTAGATGAGGTCCAAACAGACGGTCTCGGTGGTATTTTCGGTATCAAGCATAGCCAAGCAGAAAATGCCCCTAAGGTGCTTGTGGCTGCCCACATGGATGAAGTTGGGTTTATGATTAAGGAAATCAAAGCAGACGGGACTTTCCGTGTCGTCGAACTTGGTGGTTGGAACCCACTGGTTGTCAGCTCACAACGCTTCACCCTACACACTCGTGACGGTCGTGTCTATCCTGTCATCTCAGGTTCAGTGCCACCTCATTTCTTACGTGCTAGCGGTGGAGCTTCAAGTCTTCCTAGTGTTTCTGATATCGTCTTTGATGCTGGTTTTGCCAACCAAGAAGAGGCTAATGCCTACGGCGTTTTCCCAGGTGATGTCATCATTCCTGAATCAGAAACGATTCTCACAGCCAATCAAAAGAATGTCATTTCTAAAGCTTGGGATAACCGTTATGGTGTTCTCATGATTCGTGAACTCTTGGAAAACGTTAAGGATCAAGAACTCAATAATACTCTAATCGCTGGTGCCAATGTTCAAGAAGAAGTTGGTTTACGTGGTGCCCATGTCTCTACCACTAAATTTGATCCTGAAGTTTTCTTTGCAGTGGACTGTTCTCCTGCAGGAGATATCTATGGTAATCAAGGTAAGGTAGGCGATGGTACCCTTATTCGTTTCTTCGATCCAGGTCACATCATGTTGCCCAATATGAAAGATTTCCTTTTGACTACAGCTGAAGAAGCTGGTATCAAATACCAATACTACTGTGCTGCGGGCGGAACAGATGCTGGTGCCGCTCACTTGCAGAATGCTGGTGTTCCATCAACAACTATCGGTGTTTGTGCCCGCTACATTCACTCGCACCAAACCCTTTATGCGATGGATGACTTCCTAGAAGCACAGGCCTTCTTACAAGCTATTGTTAAGAAGTTGGATCGCTCAACAGTAGATTTAATTAAAAACTACTAAGACAAGGAGTAACCCATGATTATAGGTTTTATCGGTGTCGGAAAAATGGCGACAGCCATTATCAACGGCCTAAATACAAGCTCACATCGTATCATTATTTCAGGGTCTTCCTTGGCTCGTTCACGCCAGCTTGCAGAGGAACTAGAGGTTGAAGCGGCTGCTTCCCATCAGGAATTGTTGGATAATGCTGACCTGGTCATCCTTGGTATCAAACCTCAAATGTTTGACAAGGTACTAGCCGGTCTCAATTTTCATCAACCTATCATAAGTATGGCTGCTGGAGTGACCTTAGAACGCCTTGCTTCCCTCACCAGTCCAGACCTTCCTCTTATTCGTATCATGCCGAACCTTAATGCTCAGATCCTCAAAAGCACTACTGGTCTTTGCACTAATGATAAGGTATCCGAGGACCTTTTGGCAGTTGCCAAGGAAATCACAGACAGTTTTGGAACCACTGTTGAATTGGCTGAGAAAGACTTTGATACCTTTACTGCCCTAGCAGGTTCTAGCCCTGCCTACATCGCCCTCTTTATCGAGGCTCTAGCCAAGGCTGGTGTCAAAAATGGCCTAAGTAAGCAGGTCGCTCTGACCATTGCCACACAGACGGTTCTAGCTACTGCTGAAAATCTCAGTCTTGGTAGCGACAGTCCACATGATCTTATTGACAAGGTCTGTAGCCCTGGTGGGACTACTATCGCCGGTCTCATGGAACTTGAGCGTACAGGCCTCACCCATAGTGTAGTTTCAAGTATTGATACAACCATTGCTAAAGCCAAAAAACTATAAGAAAAAAGCTCGGAATCTTCCGAGCTTTATTTGATATATGGCGCTAAAAATTGTAAGAGTAACAACATTGAAACCGCAATACTATTGTTAATGATATGGGCCATGATACAGTACTCTAACTTTTGAAACTTACGATATGCTATTCCAAGGGCAAGACCCATACCTGCATATACAATCCAAACACCGATACTATTCGGCATATGAACAAGGCCAAAAAGTAAACTACTAACAATCAAGCCAACAATAGAATCTGGATTAAAGACGCGTCCCATGAGGAGCCCGCGAAAAACCAGCTCTTCCACAATTGGTGCCATAATTACTGTAAACGTTATGAGAAGGAAGGGATTCATATGGGCATTTTCTATGGCTGCCTGATTGGTGCTATTACTAACACCTTCCATCATCATGACTATAGAACCAATCCTAGTAACGATATAAATACCTAGGTAGGTCAAGCCAATCATACCCCAGGCCTTCAGGGAAGAAAGGGCCTTAAAGCCTTCGAAAAGCCCAAGATGTTTTCCTAAGAAAAGAGCTCCTGCGCTCATAAGAAGCAAGACAAAAATTAAGAGACAGACCAGCCTTATATCTTTGACACCTAAATAGATGGTTGGAACTTGATCAATAATTAGTATTAGGAAAGCTAGTAAAAAATAAAGAAAGCGTTTGAGAATTGACCCTTTGTTCATGAGAATCCACCTCTTTTCATCATTTATTTGTATCTTTATTATAATACAACGAAACTTGTTTGACAAGACAAAAAGAAAACGAAAGAGGAGTTTTTCAAGATAATATAGGCTCTTATCCTATTTTAGATAGGATGAGACGAATAAGAGCAAATCCCAATACTAAGCCATAGAGCAAGACTGATAAGACTGTAACATATGGCAACTGAATATTGACAAAGGCATATAGGGCAATCAAAGCAAAGATAAGCAAAAACTCTAAAATCAGAGTTGCAACTGCTGTCGCCATTAAAATCTGTTTATTTCGCTCATCATAGGCAGCAATATACATCTGGTGAAGACGTTTAGGATGAGTAAGCGTCGCAAAATAATAGATTGACAAAACATAAACCCCAATGGTAAGTCCTAAAACTAAGCCTAGAGCATAATCACTAAGACTGTTAGAGCGAACAATAAATAATCCCAAAATACCCAAAGAAAAGAAAGAGCAGGCTACTCGTGTAATGTATTTCTTAAATTCGGCCTCTGTTTTTCTATTTCCTAATAACATTTTTATTAACATATCTTAACACTCCCTTTATTATCCTTTATAAGAGCAATATAACTTTTTTCACTGACAACTTTAAACACTTATTCACCTTAAACGAAAAGGCTGAGTAGTACAACTATGCTATTGTTTAAGATATGGACACCCATACTGTACTCGATACGCTTAGTCTTATAATATGTTATCGCAAGACCAGCTGACATAATACCATAGATGACAATTGTCTGAAGCGTAAATGCTGAGTGACCAGCCATAAAGAGAAGACTGGAAATAACAAGACCCGTCTTAAAGTATTTTCCAAAGAGCACCTTGGCTAAGAGTCCTCTAAAAATGATTTCTTCCATAATCGGAATAATAAAACCGGCGACTACTAGGTAAAGATAGAATGGTACGTGGGCAAAGATAGCATTTAAAGCATCTTGATTTTCCATAGTCGCATTGTGTGTTAACTGACCAATAAAATACCCTAGAAGATCACCTAGGAAAAAGATGACGAGATTAAGAGAAGCAATCGCAACGAGACGTCTCCAATTAATCTCTTTAAGCGATAAGAGTTTAAATCTATAAGCAATCACGATAAAAATAGCCAAACTCCCTAATGCCCAAATACCGTAACCTATTTGCTCCACAAGTGAAAACTTACCATCCTGAGTAAGTAGCGGGAAAGCACCTAATAGTGTTAAATCTAAGATTAGTAGAGTGAGCGCTAAAACAATAACACCAATTTTCTTCATGACTTGTTTAAACATATCTTTTCTCCTTAATCTTCCTCAAAAATAAAGACTTCTTCAATAGTCTTTCCAAAATATCTAGCAATTTTAAAAGCCAGTTCCAACGACGCATTATAGCGACCTTTTTCGAGTGAAATGATGGTCTGCCTCGTGACCCCCATCTCATCTGCTAACTCTGCCTGACTAATCTTATTAGCCTTGCGAAGTTCCTGAATTTTTGTTTCCATGTGGCACCTCAACCTTATCGTTTATTCTCAAATAGTTAAACTCCTTACTTTTCTTTGTTAAGTTAACTTTACATTTATAGTATAGTTCACTTTACATGTTTTGTAAAGTCTTTTTTACATTTTTTGTAAAGTTTTCTTTACTTATAGAATTACACATAAATAGAAATATTCGAATGATTCTGTCAGTGCATTCAAAAAAGCTAGCCAATCACTCGGCCAACTTTTCTGGTCTTATCAAATTTTTGATAACTTATTTAGTTTTAAGGCGCTCAACATCACGCGCAATCACCAACTCTTCATCTGTTGGGATAACAAATACTTTAACAGCTGACTCTGCTGTTGTAATGTCGCCTACATGTCCAAAGACATTCTTTTCAGAATCCACTTCAATACCAAACCAAGTGAGACCATCTAAAACTGAAGCACGAACTTCCGCAGAGTTTTCACCAATACCTGCTGTAAAGACGATAGCATCCGCTCCGTTCAACACACCGAAGTATTGAGCAATGTATTTACGCAAACGATCCACATAAAGATCATAAGCTAAGGCACATTTTTCATCACCAGCATTCTTACCAGCAATGATATCACGCATATCACTTGATTTTTCAGAAATGCCAAGAAGGCCTGATTCCTTATTAAAGACGTGACGGATACGCTCAGCATCTGCCATCTCAGGTTCACGGTCAATAACAAATGGAATAATCGCAGGGTCAAGATCCCCAGTACGTGTTCCCATCATAACGCCACCAAGTGGTGTCAACCCCATTGACGTGTCTACTGATTTACCACCATCAACGGCAGTAATAGAAACACCATTTCCCACATGGGCTGTGATAATCTTAGTTTCTTCAATTGGCTTACCTAACAACTTAGCTGCTTCTTGAGAAACATATTGGTGGCTAGTTCCGTGTGCTCCATACTTACGGACTTGGTAGTCTGTATAGTAACGATTAGGCACTGGATAACGGTAGGCCACTTCCGGCATAGATGTATGGAAGGCTGTATCAAAAACAGCAACACTTGTAATATCTGGGAGGAGCTCCTTAAAGGCACGAATCCCTGAAGCTGCACCTGGATTGTGTAAAGGTGCTAAAGCTGACAATTCTTCAATCTTAGCCAAGGCATCTTCATCCACCAAGCTTGATTCTTTGAAATATTCTCCACCAGCAACCACACGGTGACCAACACCTGTAATTTCATCATAGCTCTTGATAATATCAAAACGAATCAAATCATCAAGCAAGATTTTTACTGCCTGAACATGGTCAGCAATATCTAGAGTTTGCGATTCTGAACGGTCATCAAATTTTACTGTTGAAACAGAATCTTTCAAGCCGATACGTTCAATCAAACCCTTAGCAAGAACAACTTCATCTGGCATCTCATATAGTTGCCATTTCAAGCTTGAGCTTCCTGCATTAATTGCTATTGTTTTTGTCATAAGCCACCTCTTTGTAAAACGCTTTCAATAATATAGTCTTATTCTAACATGTTTTGCTAGAAAATGGAATTATCTGATTTCCATTTTTGGAAATTCTCTGTAAAATCTTTGAGGACCTCTGGGTTTTGCAAATCACTAAGTGGATAAACGAAGGTCTCAGGAGCATTTTCAGTTTGTTTTTTAAGCACAAAGATAGACTTCATGTTATGTTTATTGCCAAAAGCTGCTTCTGGAAGAGTGATAACGGCAATAATATCAGCATATCCTGATAGCCATTTCTTAAGCAAATCACTTTGTGGGCTTGTCAAAAGATTAGTTGGTGCCAAAAGAATAGCAATACCATCTTTCTTCAGGTACTTGAGTGATTGCTCCATGAGAAGGTGATGGGCATAGGTGTGTTCACCGGTTGCTGCAACCTTGAAACGACTCGCAATTTCATCATTAGGGTAGTAACCAACAGGTAGGTCACTAATAATAACATCACTCTCTTTGAGAATATGTGGTCGAACAGCATCTTCTTGAATGTAAACTGCACTTGAATTCACCACATCAGCAATACTAGCTGACAAATCGATAAGAAGATCGTCAACTTCCATTCCCATATAATTAAGGGTTTTCTGACTATTATTTAGAAGAGTTTCAGCCAAGTTTCCTGTCCCCGAACCAATCTCCAAAACATCTAATTGGTCGTCCTTGGTCAAACCTTCGAGTAGGTAGAGGATGATAAATCCAATAGCATCAGGTGTAAACTGGTGATTGGCTTGTAAGGCTTCCAATTGCCCTAGCTTGATAAACAAGAACTGAAAAGCACGACGCCACTCCTCTTTGCTTAGATTAAGGGCACGTAATTTCTCGTTGTTTTTGATGATGACTTCATTAGCTACCTCAGCCCCCAAATAATAGGAATTTTGCTCAATAAGCGCATCGTAAGCATGGGTTCCAAGATCATTTTCAATGGTTTGGACATTTTCTAACAACAGCTCAAAGGCTGTCTCAATTGCTTCAAAATTCATGATTTCCTCCGTCCTTCTATCATATCAAAAAGGAAAGAGAATTTCTATTTCTGCTCCTGCTTCTTCACATAACGATAGGTCTTGATTTGGCCTTTACTGGCAACTCTAACAATCACTTGTTTGTCCTTAACCTCGTAAGTCGTAGTTCCCTGGGAAAAACTAAAAGCACCTGCTTCCTTGTCCGCCAAGTCCATGGTCATCTCTGCCATGAGACGACTCTGACTGGAGATCATTTGCGCTTGGTTCTGCCTAGAGCTAGCAACCACCCGCTCCAGATAAACATGCAGAAGAAGTGTGAAAATGCCAGCCATAAAAAGAGCGTAGAGAAGAACGCCTCCCCTAACCTGTTTTTTCAAAAGCATAAACAAAACTCCTTTGTAGCCCATTTTTAAGAGTCACTTGGATGGTGACTATCTGGTTATTTTGACTAATTGTACTAGCTTTTACATTGAAAAGCATTGGTTGGTAGCCTCGACCGTCAGCATTTGTTTTTCGAAAATCAGTAGCACTTGAAAGGCCAAAAGCCAGGTCTTGATTATCCTGCTTGACATAGAGCTTGTTCCCTTCTACCTTTACCAACTGACAACCTTCTAACTCTGCCTCCATTTGTTGAACAAATAGAAGCCAGTCTTGGCTTTCTTGTTGCTTGACCTGCTTAACATTGCTCACCAATACTGTGGTCAGACCTTGATAAACTTGAACTGAACCAGCAATCACCAACAAGGCCACTAGACACTCCAAGAGGGTAAAAGCACGAACCTTGCTATTGAGAGACATGAATAATCTCCTTTCCTGATTCATAAACCGCGATACCTTGCTTGCTACGTTTTACTGTCACTGTGATGCCATTTAAGGTCAACTGATCCTGTTTGGTCTGAACTGCCATGGTTGCCACACTCAAAACCTCCTGTTGGTGGAGATTCCTAGCCATTAGCCTACGATTGGTATTAATCTGATCCAAGATAAGACCACTGACGAGTACTAAGACAGCCATTGCTATCAAGCTTTCGATAAGAATATAGCCTCTAAGAGACCGTCTTTTTATATTTACCGCTGCCCATGTTAAGCTGATAGGTCACCACCTCCTTATCACTTGAAAAACGAATCTTGGTGAGGCTAGAGTTGCCTCCTTTGGCATCAAATACTAGCGTCTGCCCCTTATCCAGATGTATATTTTTAGGAATCACCAGACTTGATTTTCCGTTACTGATTTTATCCTTGGACAACTGCAATTCAACATTGGACCCTTCCGCCGCTGCCAAGCGCTGACTATCTCGGTATAGGTACTCAAAGCGCAGATAAAAAAGATTAGTCTCAACCTGCTGAAAAATACCTGTGACTGAGCCTGATAAACTCAGAGTGAGAAAGGCAACCACTGCTAGAGTCACCAGACTCTCCAACAAGGTAAAGGCTCTAATTGGCCACTGAGCGGCTTTCGCCACCATGTTTCGCATAGTAATCATTGTATGAATCTGCCTGTTTTTGCGTGATTTGACCTTCTGAAACAAGAGCGGCTAAGCTAGCTGTCTTGTTATTCTTCATTTCATAAAGTTCTGCTTGAGAATCCACGACCTTGACCACAGCCGCATTTCCAGTCTCTTTAACAGAATCCTTCTGCTTGCTCAAGTTAGGTACAAAGAGCAAAAGGAGAATACTGATAATGAGAAGCACGACCAGCATTTCAATCAAGGATACTAAAATTCTTGATTGAG
>NZ_KV791076.1:0-60146 GCF_001807855.1 Streptococcus sp. HMSC10E12 | reverse complement strand
TTATAGAGCGTTTTAGTAACCTTTATTTCAATCAGTGTAAAAGCTCGTAATTTAACGGCATTCAATTTTTTCAACATCATTTTCATGACATCATTCCTTCCATATTTTGATACATTGGTAATAGCATAGCTGCATAAATCATTACAATCACGATAGCAACAATAACAAAAATGAGGGGTTGCACAAAGGTTGTTGCCTTATTAAGACGGTTAAAGAAAGCCTGCCAAACCTCTTCAGCATAGACTTCTAACTCATAGCCCAACCTAGCATTAGCCTCTCCATAAGCAATAATTAAGGATAGTTCCTTAGTGAAGAAAGGGTGACTAGCAATACGATCAGGAAAACTCTGTCCTAGCATCAAGGCTTCCTCTAAATCAGCCCCCAGCTCACGAAAAAGCTTTGATTTTTGCTCTTTCATTAGAGCAACTAAGTCTAGCAAGTCAATACCTTGCCCTAAGAGATTTCCCCATTCTCTAGCATAATAGGCAGTCGTATATAGCCTGACAGTTTGGCCTATAAAAGGGATTTTGGCCATTCGTCGATAAAAGACAAGGGCTGACTGGCGTTTGACCCATAGATAGAGAATTAAGCTTAATACAAGAAGTCCGCACAAAGTCACAAAAAAGAGTTGGGGAAAAATTTGAACCAACTGTACAGCCCAATTCTCCTTACCATCCCCCTCTAACAGTTGAGGCAGAAGATAATTTTTGAGCCCCAACATAATCAGAACTAGGAAACCCAGAAGTAGAATAGGATAGGTTGCTACCTCCATGAGTTTCTTACGAACCTTGGTCATACGAAGCATATAGGTTTCAATCTTGGTTAAACTCCCTAGAAGATTACCGTGCTTATCAGCAAGGGCAATCTGAGTAACAATATTGTCCGAAAAGCCCACTGCCGCAAACATCTGGTCCAACCTATCGCCTCGCATTAAGCTCGCTTTCATAAGAGACAATGACGATTCTTTCAACAGGTGACTTCGCTCCAAAAAGGCTACGATTTCAGTCAAGGTAAACCCTGCCTTTAACAGTTGTTTGAAAAGCTGGATAACCTTGAGTTGCTGATTAATCTTTAATTTTTTCCCCTTGGATATCCCCTTCAGTGAGATATCCTTGTTTAACCAAGCCTTCCAACTGCTGGTTCCAGCTGGTTGACGAATGGCTTTGGAAATTTTCACTGGCAAAATCTATCACACCTCCTCCCTTAATCAGACGCATGTAGGCAATCCCTTGAAGAGCATTATCCAACTCGGACTTATCTACACCAAGGTCCAGAAGACGCTCATAAACACCTGACACACTCTTTGCGTGAATAGTTGAAAGAACAGTAACTCCCGTCAGACTAGCTCTAATAACCGCTCGAGCAGTCTCCTTATCTCGAATTTCTCCAATAATCAAAACATCCGGGCGGTGACGTAATGATAGCTTAATCAAATTATCATAGGTCATGTCAATTGCTTGATTCACCTGGAGTTGCAAGACATTATCCTGTTTAATTTCCACAGGGTCCTCAATCGAAATCACCTGCTGCCCCTTAAAACGCTCCTGAACCAACTCATGCATAAGCGTAGTCTTTCCAGAACCAACGGGACCTGCAAAGAGATATAAGCCACGATAATCCAAAGCATCCATAATAGGCTGGATTCCTTGATTCCAGTACACTAATTCTCGACGTTCAGAATGTAGAACACGAATAACTAAACTTTCTAAGCCGCGATAATCCCCAACGGTAGACAAACGCAGAGAAACCCTTTGACCATCACCACAATCATAGTCACAGGAACCTAGTTGACTCCTACGCTTCTCACCCACCATCATTCCCGCCACAAATTTAAAGTGACCAATAAGACTAGCCATGAAATCAGGCCGATATACATCAATTAATCTCCTCTCCTGACCAACTCGCATATAGAGCTCGTAATTATCCTGACGTGGAATGACATAAATGTCTTGAGCCCCACAACTATCAGCATTTTTGATCATTTCCTTAGCAAATTCTGTTACCATAAGGACCTCCTCATAGACCTATTCGTAAAAAGTTTAAGAAAATGAAAAAAAGCTCGAAATTTTCGAGCTTCTGGATTATTTAACGTTTAATTTTACAGTGGGCATGATTTGGAAGGTCATTTCGCTTTTCATATCCCGGACGGTATTTTTCCTCAGGAATTTCCTGCCAATCATCCAAAAGAGCAATCGATTGATAGACCTGCAGGTATTCGTCACACTCCTCACACCAGTGCTTATCCTCTTGATCCCAAAAAGCAGTCATGACACTACTACGGCTGATATAACTTGGCAAGGTTTCTTCCATCGCAAACCAAAGTTTTTTATAGTACTTGAGGGCATCGTAAAAATTTTCAAATTCCTTAGTACTGATGATATCCTCTTGCCATCCTTCTAGGAACCACCACGGTTCCAAATCCCCTTTCATTTCAACTACTTGGTACATTTTTCTTTCTCACTTCATCTTTGGTGTTCTTATTATACAAAATTTTCTGGAAAAGATAAAAAAAATGGTCTTATATTTTATATTTATCAAAAATAGAAGAAATTCTAGTCATATAAATACGAAAAGAACCCACAATTCATTGTGAGTTCTTTTGCTTTCATTTTAGTCTTCAGATGATTCCACAATTGCTTCGTCAACAGCAATGTTTTCAATAACTTCAACTTCGTTAACTGAAAGTGGTTCAATGTTACGGTAACGAGCCATACCTGTACCAGCAGGGATAGTCTTACCAATGATAACATTTTCTTTAAGACCAAGGAGATGGTCTTTCTTACCACGGATAGCTGCATCTGTAAGGACACGTGTTGTTTCTTGGAAGGAAGCCGCTGACAAGAATGAATTTGTTTCAAGTGAGGCTTTCGTAATACCAAGAAGGACTGGACGAGATGTTGCAGGAACACCACCAGAGATAACAATATCCTTGTTAGCGTCTGTAAAGTCAGAAATGTCCATAAGTGTACCTGGAAGGAGATCTGTATCCCCTGGATCCATAACACGTACTTTACGAAGCATTTGACGAACCATTACTTCGACGTGTTTGTCACCGATTTCTACCCCTTGGCTACGGTAAACTTTTTGTACTTCTGCAAGAAGATAAGTTTCAACTGACAAGGTATCACGTACTTCAAGGAGACGTTTAGGTTGGATTGAACCTTCTGTCAAGGCCGCACCACGGTGTACTTCGTCACCCACTTCAACTTTCATACGAGCTGTAAATGGAACAACGTATTCACCCATTCCAGTCTTACCTTGAACGAAGACTTTCTTAGTACGTGTTGCAGCATCTTCTTCGATTTCAATAACAGTACCCTTAACTTCAGTGATAACCGCTTCCCCTTTAGGGTTACGTGCTTCAAAGATTTCCTGGATACGTGGAAGACCCTGTGTGATATCGGTGTTTGAGGCTACCCCACCGGTGTGGAAGGTACGCATAGTAAGCTGTGTACCAGGTTCCCCGATAGATTGAGCGGCGATAGTACCAACTGCTTCACCAACTTCAACCGCATCACCTGTTGCCAAGTTGATACCGTAACAGTGACGGCAGACACCGTGACGTGTGTTACATGTAAAGACTGAACGGATAGTTACTTCTTCAACACCAGCATTGACAATAGCAGCAGCCATGTCTTCAGTAATCAAAGTATCTGGACCTACGATTACTTCACCTGTTGTAGGATTCTTAACTGATTTCTTAGTGTAACGACCTTGAAGACGTTCTTCAAGTGTTTCCGTAACTTCTTTACCATCAGTAATCGCACGGATGAGAAGACCACGGTCTGTTCCACAGTCGTCTTCACGGATGATAACATCTTGGGCAACATCAACCAAACGACGAGTAAGGTAACCTGAGTCGGCTGTCTTAAGGGCCGTATCGGTCATACCTTTACGCGCACCGTGAGTAGAGAAGAACATTTCCAAAACGCTCAAACCTTCACGGAAGTTTGAAAGGATAGGCAATTCCATGATACGTCCGTTAGGAGCAGCCATCAAACCACGCATACCGGCAAGTTGAGAGAAGTTAGAGATGTTACCACGAGCTCCTGAGTCCATCATCATAACGATTGGGTTCTTAGGATCTTGTGTCTCAATCAGACGTTTTTCAAGTGCTTCTTTCGCTTCACGCCATGTTGTTGTAACAGCAACATAACGGTCATCATCTGTCATCAAACCACGACGGAAGGCCTTGTTAATTTCTTCAACACGGTGGTGAGCAGCATCAATAATTTCTTGTTTGTTATCGATAACTGGGATATCGGCGATACCCACTGTCAAACCAGCAAGTGTTGAGTGGTAGTAACCAAGGTCTTTCAAACGGTCAAGGAAGGCTGATGTTTCAGTCGTACGAAGACGTTTGAAGGTTTCAGCGATGATGTTACCAAGATTTTTCTTCTTGAATGGCGCATTAATTTCCAAACTATCAATAACTGTTTGGATATCTTGACCTGGTTCAAGGAAGTACTTATCTGGTGTACTATCTGTCAAGTTCTCATTTGTTGTTTCTTGAAGATATGGAATTTCTGCTGGAATGATTGAGTTAAAGAGAATCTTACCAACAGTTGTAACCAAAATCTTGTGAAGTTGGTTTTCTTTCCAAGGTTTATCAGGCATGCTGTCTACTGCGATACCGACACGGCTATGCAAGTGAACATAACCATTACGATAAGCCATAACTGCCTCATCAATATCCTTGAAGACCATACCTTCACCCTCACGGCCGTCTTCTTCCATAGTCAAGTAGTAGTTACCAAGAACCATATCCTGAGATGGCGTTACGACCGGTTTACCGTCTTTAGGGTTAAGGATGTGTTCAGCCGCAAGAAGGAGCAAACGTGCTTCAGCTTGAGCTTCTTCAGACAATGGAACGTGGATGGCCATTTGGTCACCGTCAAAGTCGGCATTGTAGGCCTCACATACCAATGGGTGAAGACGAAGGGCCTTACCATCAATCAAGACAGGTTCGAAGGCCTGGATACCCAAACGGTGGAGGGTAGGTGCGCGGTTAAGAAGTACTGGGTGTTCCTTGATAACATCTTCAAGAATATCCCAAATACGTTCATCACCACGTTCAACCATACGTTTAGCGGCTTTCACGTTACCTGCGTATTCACGCGCAACGATTTCACGCATCACAAATGGTTTGAAAAGTTCGATGGCCATCAAACGTGGCACACCACATTGGTACATTTTAAGTGTTGGACCAACGGCGATAACGGAACGTCCAGAGAAGTCAACACGTTTACCAAGCAAGTTTTGGCGGAAACGACCTTGTTTACCTTTAAGCATGTGGCTCAAAGATTTAAGTGGACGACTACCTGGTCCAGTGATTGGACGACCACGACGACCGTTGTCGATCAAAGCGTCAACCGCTTCTTGGAGCATCCGTTTTTCGTTTTGCACGATGATACCTGGGGCATTCAATTCAAGCAAACGAGCCAAACGATTGTTACGGTTGATAACACGACGATAAAGATCGTTCAAGTCAGATGCCGCAAAACGTCCACCATCCAATTGAACCATTGGACGAAGGTCTGGTGGCAATACTGGCAAGATGTTAAGCACCATCCATTCTGGTTTGTTACCAGACTTGTAGAAGGCATCAAGAACGTCCAAACGACGAACAGCTTTAACACGTTTTTGACCAGTTGCTGTTTTCAACTCTTCTTTGAGTTCAGCAATTTCAGCTTCCAAATCTACTTGTTTCAAGAGATCTTGGATAGCTTCGGCACCCATTTTAGCGACAAATGAACCATGTCCATACTCTTGCAATTTTTCACGATATTCACGTTCTGTCAAGAGAGATTTTGGTTCAAGTGGTGTTTCCTTTGGATCAATAACCACGTAAGCTGCGAAGTAAATAACTTCTTCAAGCGCACGAGGACTCATGTCCAAAGTCAATCCCATACGAGAAGGGATTCCCTTGAAGTACCAGATGTGTGATACTGGTGCTTTCAACTCGATGTGACCCATACGTTCACGACGAACCTTAGCACGTGTTACTTCAACACCACAGCGGTCACAAACGATACCTTTATAACGGATACGTTTGTATTTCCCACACGCACATTCCCAGTCTTTGGTAGGACCAAAGATCACTTCGTCGAAGAGACCTTCGCGTTCTGGTTTGAGCGTACGGTAGTTGATTGTTTCAGGTTTCTTAACTTCACCATAAGACCATGAACGGACCTTAGTTGGTGAAGCTAGTGTGATTTGCATACTTTTAAATCGATTTACGTCAACCACTAGTATTACCTTTCTTTTGTTCTATTGACAATAGCAGCGCTATTCTCACCTTTATCAGCTACCTTAGCAGAGAGAGTGAGCTCCCTCTCTAAAGCTTATTTTATTCTGTTTTATCTGAAGCTTCTTCTTTAGCTTTTTCTAATTCAGCAGCTTCTTTAGCTTGTTGTACACGTGCTTTTTCAAGATCATCAACGTGCATGACATCATCGTCTTCACCTTCATCAAGATCACGTAATTCAACTTCGTAGTCATCCTCATCAAGGACACGCATATCAAGACCAAGTGATTGCAATTCTTTAACAAGTACTCGGAATGATTCTGGTACACCTGGTTTTGGAATTGGTTTACCTTTAGTGATAGCTTCATAGGCTTTCAAACGTCCGTTAACGTCATCTGACTTGTAAGTCAAGATTTCTTGAAGGATATTTGATGCACCATAAGCTTCAAGGGCCCAAACCTCCATCTCACCGAAACGTTGTCCACCAAATTGTGCTTTACCACCAAGAGGTTGTTGGGTAACAAGTGAGTAAGGACCTACTGAACGAGCGTGAAGTTTATCATCAACCATGTGGTGAAGTTTGATCATGTACATGACACCAACTGACACACGGTTATCAAATGGTTCACCTGTACGTCCATCGTAAAGGATTGTCTTAGCATCACTATCCATACCTGCTTCACGAACAGTATCCCAGAGATCTTCTGAGCTTGCTCCATCAAAGACTGGTGTTGCGATGTGGATACCCAAGTTACGTGCAGCCATACCAAGGTGAAGTTCCATAACCTGACCGATGTTCATACGTGATGGCACCCCAAGTGGGTTCAACATGATATCAACTGGTGTACCGTCTGGAAGGTAAGGCATGTCTTCAACCGGAACAATACGAGAAACAACCCCTTTGTTACCGTGACGACCGGCCATCTTATCTCCGACCTTGATCTTACGTTTTTGAGCGATGTAAACACGAACAAGCATGTTAACACCTGATTGCAATTCATCACCGTTTGCACGTGTGAAGATTTTAACATCACGAACGACACCATCACCACCGTGAGGTACACGGAGTGACGTATCACGTACTTCACGAGATTTATCACCAAAGATAGCGTGGAGAAGACGTTCTTCAGCAGAAAGGTCTTTTTCACCCTTGGGTGTTACCTTACCAACAAGAATGTCACCTTCTTTAACCTCAGCACCGATACGGATAATACCCATTTCGTCAAGGTCTTTGAGGGCTTCTTCACCAACGTTTGGCAATTCACGTGTGATTTCTTCAGGCCCAAGCTTTGTATCGCGTGTTTCTGATTCGAATTCTTCCAAGTGAACAGATGTATAAACGTCATCTTTCACAAGACGCTCACTCATGATAACGGCATCCTCGAAGTTGTAACCTTCCCATGTCATGTATGCGACGATAGGGTTTTGACCGAGGGCCATTTCTCCACCTTCCATAGATGGACCATCAGCGATAAAGTCACCTTTTTCAACAATATCGCCAACCTTAACCAAAGTACGTTGGTTATAGGCAGTACCTGAGTTTGAACGACGGAATTTTTGAATAGTATAAACATCAAGAGAACCATCTTCACGACGAACTTCAACTTTATCAGCATCAGAGTAGACAACTTTACCGTCGTGTTGGGCGATAACTGCAGCTCCTGAATCGTGGGCAGCTTGATATTCCATACCAGTACCAACATAAGGTGCTTTAGGATCAATCAAAGGCACAGCCTGACGTTGCATGTTGGCACCCATAAGGGCACGGTTAGAGTCATCGTTTTCTAAGAAAGGAATACATGCTGTCGCAACGGCAACTACCTGTTTAGGAGAAACATCCACGAAATCTACAAGGTGTGATGGGTACTCTTGGTTATTACCTTGGTGACGACCCATAACGATTTCTTCTGCAAATGTTCCATCTTCGTTCAATTTAGAGTTAGCCTGAGCAACTGTGTACTCATCTTCTTCATCAGCAGTCAACCAAACCACTTCGTTGGTTACTTTACCAGTTGCACGGTCAACCTTACGATATGGTGTTTGAATGAAACCGTACTTGTTAAGGTGTCCGTATGAAGACAAGTTATTGATCAAACCGATGTTAGGTCCTTCAGGTGTTTCAATTGGACACATACGACCGTAGTGCGTGTAGTGCACGTCACGAACTTCATATCCGGCACGGTCACGTGTCAAACCACCAGGTCCCAAGGCTGACAAACGACGTTTGTGTGACAACTCTGACAATGGGTTGTGTTGGTCCATGAACTGTGACAACTGTGAAGAACCGAAGAATTCTTTAACAGCTGCAGTTACAGGGCGAATATTGATGATTTGTTGTGGTGTCAAGACTTCGTTATCTTGAACTGACATACGCTCACGTACGTTACGTTCCATACGAGCCAAACCAATACGGAATTGGTTAGCAAGCAATTCACCAACGGCACGGATACGACGGTTACCAAGGTGGTCGATATCGTCTACTTTACCGATACCTTCAGCAAGGTTGAGGAAGTAACTCATTTCAGCCAAGATATCCGCTGTTGTCAAAGCACGAACTTTGTCATCTGGGTTGGCATTACCAACAATTGTAACCACACGATCTGGATCATTTGGTGCAACAACCTTGAATTTTTGAAGAACAACAGGTTCTGTAACCACCGCATAATCGTTTGGTGTGTATACAAATTTGTTCAAATCACCATCCAAGTATTCTGCGATTGAATCAATCACATCACGTGTCATTTCAGTACCAGCTTCAACAAGGATTTCACCTGTTTCAGGATCTACCAAGTTTTCAGCAATTGTTTGTCCCAAAAGACGTGTCTTGATGTTAAGTTTTTTATTGACTTTGTAACGACCAACAGCAGCCAAGTCATAACGACGTGGATCAAAGAAACGAGCTACAAGCAAGCTACGTGAGCTGTCGGCAGTTTTTGGTTCACCTGGACGAAGACGTTCATAAATTTCTTTAAGCGCTTCATCAGTACGTGAATCTGCTGGGTTTTTGTGGATATCTTTTTCAATGGTATTACGAACCAACTCGCTATCACCAAAGATATCAACAATTTCGTCATCACCTGAGAATCCAAGCGCACGCACAAGCGTTGTGAATGGAATCTTACGTGTACGGTCGATACGAGTGTAGGCAATGTCTTTTGAATCTGTTTCAAGCTCAAGCCATGCCCCACGGTTAGGGATAACTGTTGATCCATAACCCACTTTACCGTTTTTATCAACCTTATCGTTAAAGTAAACACCAGGTGAGCGCACCAACTGAGAAACGATAATACGTTCACCACCATTGATGATGAAAGTACCCATCTCAGTCATAATAGGGAAATCTCCGAAGAAGACTTCCTGAGTTTTGATTTCACCAGTTTCTTTGTTAATAAGACGGAAAGTCACAAAGATAGGTGCTGAGTATGATGCATCGTGGATACGAGCTTCTTCAAGTGTATACTTAGGCTCTTTCAATTCGTAACCAACGAATTCCAATTCCATAGTGTCTGTGAAGTTTGAGATAGGAAGTACATCCTCAAAAACCTCTTTAAGACCAGTATCCAAGAATTCTTTGAATGAATCCGTTTGGATTTCAATCAAGTTTGGTAAATCAAGAACTTCTTTGATTCTTGAAAAACTACGACGGGTACGATGTTTCCCGTATTGAACGTCATGTCCTGCCAAGTCTTCTACTCCTTTTCTACATTCGAGACCTGCTTTGCAAGTCGTGCACTTTAAATATTTGTCTTCTGCCTTGTTCAGTCGCTTGTCCCATTAACAAGTGATTAAACACTAACATCCACTTATCTGATCAAGGATAAGCAAAACTCTTAGTATTTGAATTTTTAGAACCTTTAAATATGAGTTACAACACTTGAAAATCCTAAAAATAAGCACAAAAATAGCAGCTAAATCTGACCGAAAAAACGTTGATTTAACTGCTGTATCTCTTGATTGGACAATATTTCAACCAAGTAAGACGACAAATAGTTGTCTATATTATACCTAATTTTTTGCTTTTTTGCAAGTTTTCTTGGGAATTCCTAATGCCCTCCAAGAATGCTAGACCAGGCTTTTTGATAGTCACTGTCAGTTCCACCAATAGCAAATTTGTAGGTTGTATCTCCAGGCCCATTTTTAGCCCAATAAGTATCGACCATTTCACCACTTACAGAAACATTACGACCATTGACAGACACTGTTGCTGGTTTAAGGCCTGTTGATTTGAGCACACTTGCCTTAATAGCACTTGAATCGATATTAAACTTATCTCCCGTTTTAAAAATACCTGGATTGGCATTGTAGATGGCGGAAGTTAAACGAGCCATATATTGCGCATTGTAGGTGTAACCCGTTTTAGAATTGGTTGGTGTATTATTGTCATAACCAGCCCAACCACCAAGAGTAATACCAGGCGTTGAGACGATCAACCAAGCATCTGCAAAGTTATCTGTCGTTCCTGTTTTACCCATCCAGTCAGCTGAGGCTGCTGCACCATTGACATTTTTCAATTCAGAATGAAATTGAGTTGTCGCTCCCTTAACCACAACTTCCTTGAGCAGGTTATCCATGATGCTAGCCGTAGCTCTTGAAAAGACTTGAACCCCTTCAGATTTATGCTGATAGATAACTTCGCCAGTCCGGTCAGTAATACTATCAATCATATGACCCTTCTCATAGACGCCACCATTTGAAAGCATCTGATAGGCATTTACTTGCTGGGCAACCGTGGTTTCAATTCCCCCGCCAAGAGGTAAACTCTCGATATTGTAGTTAGCAATCTTATAACCCATCTTGGTCATGTAACCCTCAACGTCAACATCATGACGTTGAAGCATTTGATATGTCCAAAAGGCTGGAATATTCCACGAGGTATTGAGTGCCTCTTGTAGGTTCATCATAGCTGTACCCTTATCACCATCATGGAGAATAGGCGTTCCACCCGTAAAATTAGTTGGGTAGTTAGAAAGGATACTTGAGCTACCCATTAAACCTTGATCAATAGCAATTCCATAAGCAATAATAGGCTTAATAGATGAGCCTGGGGAGCGTGCCGTATCAAAAGCATGATTATTTTGATTATTTTCGTAACTACGACCACCAACAAATCCTAGAATTGCTCCAGTCGCATTATCCATGAGCACATTTCCGACTTCAACTCCACTATTTCCACCTTGGTCGAGGAGGCCACCATATTGACTCGCAGCATCTTGCATCGCATTATAAACTGCATTATCAATAGTTGTCTTAACGCTGTAGCCACCGGTTTGTAGCTCTTGTAGGGCCCTCTCACGATAGCTTTCCTTGGTCTTATCATTTTTCAAATCTTGACTCGATACCTTGTCACGTTTAACTAGATAATCATACATGACATCCTGAGCCTCAGACATGACAGAATAGTACAAATAGTCATGACTTACGGCATCAGACTTCTCACCAGCCTTGAAATCTTTAGTGATATCATAATCCTTATAGCTTTCATACTGCGACTTATCTAGATAGCCACCGCGATAAAGATTGTAGAGTACATCTTGCTGACGTGCTAAGCCATAAGAAAGATCCTCTGCATTTTTTAATTGACCGTCAGCTGTATAAGGTGAGTAGACAATCGGGCTCTGTGGCAAACCTGCCAGATAAGCCGCCTGAGGAACTGTCAAATCCGCTGCAGATACCCCAAAAATACCTTGAGCAGCCTCCTCAATACCAGCAATATTTTTCCCCTTGTTGTTACGTCCAAAAGGAGAAACATTCAGATAATCGGTTAAAATTTCATTTTTAGAAGCGCGACGCTCCAATTGTAAGGCATAGATAATCTCTGCTGCCTTACGTTTAAAGGTTGGCGCATCGCCTGTTACCTGTTGCTTGATTAACTGCTGCGTTAGCGTCGAACCACCACTTGAAGAGCCAACCCCCAAAACTGATGACACCAAAGCCCTAAAAACTGCCTTTGGTACAACACCCTTATGCTTTTTAAAATTTTCATCCTCAGTCGCAATGATGGCATTTTTGACATTGTTAGAAATCGCATCACTCTCAATAGGTGTTCTCAGCAAGTCAGTATCAATATCCGCAATCTTCTTGGAATCGGAATATCTCATCGAAGATACCAAACTAACCTCACTAATCTGATTCAACAAGGTTTTGTCCTTAATCGACGGAACAGACTCAATTTGACTCCCCAGATAACCCAAACCAATTCCTGCACCGAATAAGGTAAGAACGATAATAACCACATAAAAGAAATCAGACAAGAGCTTTAAAGTTTTTAAGAAAACATCACCCATGTCTAAGAGTGTCATCCCATCCTCAGGCGACTTCCGTGCTTGCTTACGATTCCACTTAGATCCAGTCGTAGCTTTCCTTTCTTTAAAAGATTTATCTCCTCTTTTAGACCTAGAACTAGCAAACTTTGTACGAATAGTCTGCCCTAGTCGCCTAAAATAATTTATTATTTTTTCAAAATTCATAGAAATACCTCAAAGCCTATTATAACAAACTTTGACAAAGCTTGCATAGGGTTGCTTTCTTTTGGTATAATGGTTCAGAATATACTTTACTGGAGAATATCATGACAATTTTTGAAGAACTAAAAGCACGTGGCTTGATTTTTCAAACCACTGATGAAGAAGCCCTTGTAAAAGCCTTTGAAGAGGGACCAGTCTCATACTACACTGGTTATGACCCAACAGCAGACAGTCTCCACCTTGGACACCTTGTCGCTATCCTTACAAGTCGCCGACTTCAATTGGCTGGACACAAACCTTACGCCCTCGTTGGTGGTGCAACAGGTTTGATTGGTGACCCATCATTTAAAGATGCTGAACGTAGCCTGCAAACCAAAGAAACTGTTGAAGGTTGGGTTGAAAAAATCCAAGGACAACTCTCTCGTTTCCTTGATTTTGAAAATGGTGACAACAAGGCCGTTATGGTCAACAACTATGACTGGTTTGGTTCAGTCAGCTTCATTGATTTCTTACGTGACGTAGGTAAATACTTCACAGTTAACTACATGATGAGTAAGGAATCTGTTAAGAAACGTATCGAAACAGGTATCTCTTACACTGAGTTTGCCTACCAAATCATGCAAGGTTACGATTTCTATGAACTCAACGATAAGTACGGCGTAACCCTCCAAATTGGTGGTTCTGACCAATGGGGTAACATGACAGCAGGTACTGAGCTCTTGCGTCGTAAAGCAGATAAATCTGGACACGTCATCACTGTACCACTTATCACAGATTCAACTGGTAAAAAATTCGGTAAATCAGAAGGTAACGCTGTCTGGCTTGATGCTACTAAAACAACCCCTTACGAAATGTACCAATTCTGGCTCAACGTCATGGATGATGACGCCGTTCGCTTCTTGAAGATTTTCACTTTCTTGTCACTTGAAGAGATCGAAGAGATCGGTAAAGAATTTGACCAAGCTCGTCATCAACGTTTGGCACAAAAGGTTTTGGCTCGTGAAGTTGTTACTTTGGTCCACGGTAAAGAAGCTTACGAACAAGCTGTTCACATCACTGAACAACTCTTCGCTGGTAACCTTAAAGCTCTCTCAGCACGAGACCTTAAAGTTGCCCTTAACGGTGTCCCAACTTATGAAATTTCTGCAGATGAAAATCTGAACATCGTTGAACTTCTCGTCAATGCAAAAATTTCACCATCTAAACGTCAAGCACGTGAAGATGTCCAAAACGGCGCTATCTACATCAACGGTGAACGTGTACAAGACTTGGATTACACTCTCTCAGACACAGATAAAATTGATAATGAAATTACTGTTATCCGTCGTGGTAAGAAGAAAAACTTTGTCTTGACTTACTAATTTATAGCTATTCTCACTCCTTAATGGAGTGAGTTTTTTTGTTGCACTATATTTTACAATTTATCTACCAAAAAAGAGCAGTAGGATTGATTCCCAACTACTCTCTTCAGAACACAAAAAACCAGCACTAGGCCGGTTTTCGAGACTATCACATTAGTTATAGATTTTGAATGCGTCGTCGTCGTTTTGACCAACGAATGGCATTGCTTTACGCAATTCAGCACCAACTTTTTCGATTTCAAGGTTAGCAGCTTCTTCACGGTAAGCAGTAAGTTTTGGACGTCCAGCCTTGTAGTCGTTAACGAAGTCGTTAGCGAATTTACCATTTTGGATGTCAGCAAGAACTGCTTTCATATTTTCTTTCACTTGTTCAGTGATAACACGTGGACCTGATACGTAGTCACCGAATTCAGCAGTGTTTGAAATTGATTGACGCATTTTCTTGAATCCACCTTCGTAGATCAAGTCAACGATCAATTTCATTTCGTGAAGCACTTCAAAGTAAGCCAATTCTGGAGCATATCCAGCTTCAGTCAAGACTTCAAAACCAGCTTCGATAAGGGCAGTCAAACCACCACAAAGAACTGCTTGTTCACCAAACAAATCTTCTTCAGTTTCTTCTTTGTATGTTGTTTCAAGAAGACCAACACGTGCTGCACCAACACCTTTACACCAGTCCATAGCGATGTCTTTAGCGTTACCTGTAGCATCTTGGTATACTGCGTAAAGTGCAGGAACACCAAAACCTTCTTCAAATGTACGACGTACCAAGTGACCAGGTCCTTTAGGAGCACACATGAAGACATCAACATCTTTAGGAACTTTGATGAATTCGAAGTGGATGTTAAATCCGTGTGCGAAACCAACAGCATTACCAGCTTCAAGGTTTGGAGCAATTTCTGCTTCGTAAAGTTCTTGTTGGATTTCGTCTGGAGCCAAGATCATGATAACATCAGCCAATTTAGTTGCTTCTGCTACTGTGTAAGTATCAAAACCATCTTCCTTAGCTTTATCAAATGATTTACCTGGACGAACACCGATGATCACATCGTGACCTGTATCACGCAAGTTTTGTGCATGCGCATGACCTTGTGAACCGTAACCGATAACGGCGATTTTTTTACCGTCAAGTGCTGCTACTTTTACGTCTTTTTCATATTCCATTTGAACTGCCATAGTAATATGTCTCTTTTCTAAAAAAATAATTTATTGCCTTTTTAAGGCTGGGTTAACAAATTTAAGTTGGATTTTTTAATCACGGGTAAATCCAGTAGCACCCGTACGAGCGATATTTTTGATTCCGTAAGGACGAATAACTCGTAGAAGCGCCTCGCTCTTTTCAGCATCACCAGTCATCTGGATAGTGATAGAGCTTGGTGCCACATCAACCACCGAAGCACGGAAAGGTTGAATAATCGCCAAGATTTCAGCACGTTTAGAGGTTGGTGCTGATACCTTAACTAGGATAACTTCACGTTCCAAGTGTGGCTGATCCGTGATATCACGGATGCGAATCACATCAATCTGACGATTAAGCTGTTTGATGATTTGTTCCACTTCATTTTGAGTATTCACATCAATAATAATCGTAATACGTGAAACGTTAGGATCCTCAGAAGCCCCTACAGAGATACTTTCAATGTTAACTTGACGTCGTGAAAGAACACCTGTGAAGCGGTTAAGGACACCTGAACGGTTCTGAAGTTTAGCTGTTAACATTCTACGCATTGAACTTCACCCCCAACATTTCGTGATTACTCTTACCAGCCGGAACGATTGGCAAGACATGCTCTTTACGAGAGATATCCACCTCGATGAACATTGGCACGTCTTCCTTGATAACTTCCAAATCCTGATCAATTGTCTCTGGATTATCAAACTTGTAAGACTTAATGCCGTAAGCTTGAGCCATCAATTGGAAATCTGGAAGGGTATCAAAGACAGACTCTGATGTACGCCCTTCGTAGAAGGACTCTTGCCATTGACGTACCATACCAAGTGAGTGGTTATTCAACATAACAACCTTGATTGGCACCTTGTAAACATTTAAGATAGCCAATTCTTGATTCGTCATTTGGAAACCACCATCACCAACAAAGAGGATAACTTCTTTATCAGGATTAGCAATTTTAGCACCAATTGCTGCTGGAACACCGAACCCCATTGTTCCAAGACCACCTGAGGTCACCAATTGACGCTCATTTTGGTATGGATAATACTGAGCTGTCCACATTTGATGTTGACCAACGTCAGTAACAACAACCGCGTCACCCTTAGTCAATTCACCGATACGCTCGATAACTGCCTGAGGCTGTACCATACGTTCCTTCTTATCGTAAGAACGTACACGCTCTTTATCTTTTGTAACTTTTTCAATCCATTTTTCAGTGTTATTCTTAACCACTGGTTCTGCTAAGAGCATTTCAAGAGCTTGCTTGGCATCACCAACAACTGGAAGGTCCACTGCAATAATTTTACCAATCTCAGCTGGATCTACATCAATATGGACAACCTTGGCATTCTTGGCAAATGTTTTAGGATTACCTGTCAAACGGTCATCAAAACGACAACCAATGGCAATCATAAAGTCAGCATCGGTCATAGCAATGTTAGCTGCATATGAACCGTGCATACCACCCATACCCAAGAAGAGGGGGTGACTAGTAGCAATTGTCCCTTGACCTAAAAGACTTGTAACAACTGGGATTTGGTAGCGTTCTGCAAAAGTAACTAGCTCCTTAGCAGATTCAGAATAAGACACCCCACCTCCAGCTACAATAACCGGCTTCTTAGCTTTACCCAACTGCTTCAAGATTTTCTTGATTTGCATTTCGTTTGGTCTTAGCGTCGGTTGGTAACTTGGAAGATTAATTTCAGGATCGTTGATGAAGGCTGTTTCCTTAGCCACGACATCTTTAGGGAGGTCGACAACAACTGGACCAGGTCGGCCAGTTGTTGCAATATGAACCGCTTCCCTAATAATACGAGGAATATCAGCTGTATCGCGAATCTGATAATTGTATTTGGTAATCGGCATGGTAATTCCGACAATGTCAGCCTCTTGGAAGGCATCCTTACCAATACCTGGTGTTGCGACCTGACCAGTAAAGACTAGGAGAGGTACGCTATCACTCATAGCATCTGCAATCCCGGTAATAGCATTAGTGGCACCAGGACCACTCGTTACAAGAGCAACACCGAGTTTACCAGTTGATTTGGCATAACCTTCAGCTTCGTGCAGACTTCCTTGCTCATGACGAGATAAGATATGATTAATCTTGTCATTTTTGTAAATAGCATCATACAAAGGAAGAACCGCTCCGCCAGGATATCCAAAGATAGTTGAAATCCCAAGTTCAAGAAGTGTATCTAGAATTAAATCAGCACCAGAGCGTGCTTCTTCAAGTTCAATTTTCTTCACATGGACCTCCTTTAGTAGTTGTTTTTTTCGAATTGTCTAAAAATTCAAAACCTTGTATACTATGATAACATTTTTAACCAAATTTGCAAGGGTTTCGGAGAAAAATATCACAAACTCTTCGGAAAGAATGTTCTTAGTTTTTTTCTTGTGCTTGACGTTCTGCTTTACGTTCTTCGAATTCTTCGTCACTCATCAAAGTTCCGCCAACATTGGCTGATTTAGCAAAGGCTGTATAGCGACGCAACCAACCACTTGAAATTTTTGATTTGAAAGTTTTCAAATGTTTGCGGCGTTCTTCAAGGGTTGCATCATCGACAAGCAGATCAAGGGTACGATTTGGTAGGTCAATCACGATTTCATCCCCATCTTCGATTAGGGCGATATTACCACCTTCTGCTGCTTCTGGAGAAACATGACCAATAGCAATACCACGAGTAGCTCCTGAGAAACGACCATCCGTAATCAGAGCCACATCCTTACCAAGACCGCGTCCGACAATCTTAGAAGTTGGTGCCAACATTTCTGGCATACCAGGTCCACCCTGAGGACCTTCGTAACGAATGACAACGACATGGCCCTTCTTAACTGTTCCATTATCAATTAACTCAAGGGCCTGATCTTGTGAATCACAACAAATAGCTTTACCACGGAAAGTTTTAACAGACGGATCTACACCACCGACCTTGATAACCGCTCCATCCTGAGCAATATTTCCGTAAAGGATAGACAAACCACCAACTGGTGAGATAGGATGCTCAATTGGATGGATAATTTCTTCATTTTTGATTTCAGCACCAGCTACGTTTTCTTTCAAAGTCTTACCAGTAACTGTAATACGATCACCCTTAATGGCTCCTTTTTTAATCAACTGATTAATAATGGCTGGAACACCACCAGCTTCATGGACATCATGCATAGTGTAAACACTTGAAGGTGCAATTTTAGAGAGATAAGGTGTCTTCTTGGCAATCTCGTTAATGTCTTTAAGATCATAGTCAATACCGGCCTCACGCGCAATAGCAAGCGTATGAAGAACAGTATTGGTTGAACCACCCATGGCCATATCTAGAGCAAACGCATCATCGATGGCTTCTTTGGTCACAATATCACGTGGGCGAACATTATTTTTGATGTTATCCATCAATTTTGTGGCTGCTTGACGAACCAATTCACGGCGTTCATCTGAAACGGCTAGGATAGTACCGTTACCTGGAAGGGCAAGGCCCAAAACTTCCATCAAACAGTTCATTGAGTTAGCGGTAAACATTCCTGAGCATGAACCACAAGTTGGACAAGCATTTTTCTCCAAATAATCGAGCTCTTCCTTGCTCATATCTCCAGCCTGATAGGTACCTACAGCTTCAAACAAACTTGATAGCGTCGCTTGGTGACCAGTCATGTCAACGCCACCCTTCATAGGGCCACCAGAACAAAATACTGCTGGCACATTAGTACGCATGGCCGCCAAAATCATCCCTGGTGTAATCTTATCACAGTTAGGAATGTAGAAAACCCCGTCAAACCAGTGGGCATTAATAACTGTTTCTGCAGAATCGGCAATCAATTCACGAGATGGAAGACTGTAACGCATCCCAATATGCCCCATGGCAATCCCATCATCCACACCAATGGTATTAAACTCAAAAGGAATACCGCCAGCCTCACGGATAGCTTCCTTGGCAATATCTGCTAATTCACGCAAGTGAACATGCCCTGGAACAATATCAATATAAGAGTTACAAATAGCAATGAAGGGCTTTTGCATGTCATTGGCAGATTTAACTTGCCCAGTCGCATACAAAAGTCCGCGTGCTGGTGCCTTATCAACACCAACTTTGATCATATCACTTCTCATGATGTTACCTTCAATCTATAAAATTTCTTACAACATATGTTACCACTTTGGAAAGTAATGTCAAGGAATTTTCAGAATATTTTTGTAATTCCGAAAAGATATCCCTGCTATATCAAAACTGACAAAACAAAAAGGAAGCCCTAAGACTTCCTAAATGATTATTCAAAATTATTCAACACTGAAGAGGTATGGATAAACTGGTTGGTCTCCTTGGAAGATTTCAACTTCGATATCTTCGTGAGCCTCTTCCAATTTTTCCGCAAGTGCTTGAGCTTGTTCTTGATTACCTTCTTCGCCGACGTAAATCATAACAATTTCACTGTCTTCGTCAATCATTTTGTCAAAGGTATCAAGAAGGGCTTGGTCCATATCTGGTGTAGACACAAGGATCTTACCATCCACCATACCAAGGATGTCATTTTCATGAATCTCAAGACCATCAATAGTTGTATCACGTACCGCCAATGTCACGCTACCACTTGTTACATCTGAAAGACTAGCTGTCATAGCTTCAACATTAGCTTCGATACTTTGGCTAGGATCGAAAGCAAGCAAACTTGTAAATCCTTGTGGAACTGTACGTGTTTCAACAACAGCCGCATTGACATCTACTACTTCAGCAGCTGATTGCGCTGCCATAAAGATGTTTTTATTGTTTGGCAAGATGATTACATTCTTAGCATTGACCTGTTCAATAGCCTTAACAATATCTTCTGTTGATGGGTTCATTGTTTGACCACCTGAAATCACATAGTCAACACCTTGTGATTTGAAGATATCTGCAAGTCCATCTCCGGCAACAACTGCAATAAGGGCAAAGTCTTTAGGAGCAGAAGGTGTAGCTTGGATAGCTTCTTCTTTTTGAACTTGTGCATCGTGTTGGTTACGCATGTTGTCAACCTTAACTTTGACAAGAGCCCCATATTTAAGACCTTCTTGCATGACAAGACCTGGATCCTCTGTATGGACGTGAACTTTTACAATTTCATCGTCGTTAACCACAAGAAGAGAATCCCCAAGGTTACTCAAGTAATTTTGGAACTCTTCATAGTCAAAGTCTTTCACATAAGTCGGACCTTGTTTGAGACCAATCATGATTTCCGTACAGTAACCAAAAGTAATGTCTTCTGTTGCAACATGACCAGCAACTGACTTATGATGTTCTGCATTGATCATCTCTGTCATAGTAGCTGGTGTCGCTTGGAAGTCCTCTGAAGCGATATACTCACCTGTGAGGGCTGACAAGAATCCTTCATAAATGAAGACCAAACCTTGACCACCTGAGTCTACCACACCAACTTCTTTCAAAACTGGAAGCATCTCTGGTGTCTTAGCCAAGGCAGCTTTAGCTCCGTCAAGAGCTGCACGCATAACCTCAACAGCATCATTTGTAGATTCAGCTTTCTTAATTGCTGCTGAAGCTGCACCACGAGATACTGTAAGGATTGTTCCTTCGACAGGTTTCATAACAGCTTTATAAGCAACTTCAACCCCTGCTTGGAAGGCATGAGCTAGATCTTGGCCGTCAAGTTCCGTTTTATCCTTGATACTTTGACCAAATCCACGGAACAATTGTGACGTGATAACACCTGAGTTACCACGGGCACCCATCAAAAGACCTTTAGACAAAATCTGACCAACTTCACCAACTGTTGAAGCTGATTGATCTGCGACAGCTTTGGCTCCGTTATCCATAGTCATTCCCATATTTGTTCCAGTATCTCCATCTGGTACTGGGAAGACATTGAGTGAATTCACATATTCTGCTTGCTTACCTAGACGTGTTGCTGCCGCTTGGACCATCTCCTGAAGCAAGCTTGTTGTAATTTTAGACACTAGTTTTCTCCTACGACTTTAATATTTTGAACGTAAACATTTACTGTTTCAGCCTTGATACCGAGTTGATTCTCAAGATTAAATTTCACACGTTCTTGAATATTTTTTGAAACCTCACTAATCTTAACACCGTAACTCATAACAGTGTAGACATCCACAGTGATACCTGCATCAGTAGATTTCACGACAACTCCTTTTGCGTAGTTTTCTTTTCCAAGAAGTGCTTGAAAATTATCTCGGATAGCACTCTTACTTGCCATACCGACAACGCCAAAAATTTCTGTTGCTGAACCGCCAACTACTGTTGCGATGACATCATCTGACAATTCGATTTGACCATCTTTTGTATTGATTTTTACAGTCATAATTACTACCTCAAAAAGTTTTTATCAGCTTATTTTACCATATTCGAGCCTACTTGTAAAAAATAAGAAGAAGATACCCTTTGAATAAGAGTATCTCCTCAGTATTTATCATTAAAACTTTCTCTTTACAAGATAACGACGATACATCACGTAGAGGAAGATTGCACGCCATACATTATCAACAACGGTTGCAATCCAGACACCAGCAAGACCCATTCCCAGACTCACCCCAAGGAAGTATCCTGAGAAAATTCGGATGATCCACATCCCAATAGTCGTCGCATAGAAAGGCATCTTAGCCTTACCCAGACCTTGCCAAACTGCTGTGTAGACTAGAGTCCCAGAAGTCAAAGGATTCCCAAGGAAAGAATAAAGAATAACTACCTGACTAGCCGCAATAGCTGCTTTATTATCCGTAAAGAGACCTGATAATCCTTGGCCAAAGAGCAAGATACTCCCTGAAACCAGAACCATCAAGAAGGTTGAAATCCAATAAGACTCTCGTATAATACGCTTCATCTGCGTCTTATCCCCTCGACCCAGACTATTGGCAACCAAGATAACCGTAGCCGTTGCGACTCCCATACCAGGCATATAGTTAAACTGGGTGAGATTTTCACCAATGGCATTACCACCGACAACGGCTGTACCAAAGGTAACAATAATAGCCACGATGACCACATCTCCAGCACGCATCATCAGTCGCTCACCTGCTGCTGGCAGGGCAATGCCCAACAACTCTCTATTAAAAGGTTTGGTAATTTCAAGATGCTTCACATCCAGTTTCATCGCTTGCCAGAGTATCACTGTCCCAACCAGACGAGAGAAAACCGTAGCTGTAGCTACCCCAATAATCCCCCAATGTCCCACAAAGATGGCTAAAGAAGATAAAATAGCATTAAGAACATTGGTCAAAAGACTGACGACCATGGAAATACGAGGCCGTCCCTTGGCCCGTAGGATGTTACCAAAAGTAGTCATCAAGGCTAAGAAGACCACTCCTCCACCGACAAGAGCAAGGTAGAGACTACCAGCCTGAGTCACAGATTGCTCAGTACCTAAAAGATTAAGAATGGCTACACCACCAAAAATGGAAAGTAGACCAAGGATGAGACTAAGAGCAAGGGTAATAATAATAGCATCCCAGGTGTCTCGGTTAGTCGCTTTAACATCTCCCTTACCTAGACTTCTAGCAATGACACTGGCACTCGAAGCTCCTAGAGCAATGAAGATAGCCTGGTAAATCGTAATGATATTATTGGCTACGGAAACCCCCGATATAGCGACAATACCAACCTGAGCCACTAGGTAAGAATCGACGACCCCCATCAACATTTGTAGAAGGTTTTCGGCCATAGCAGGCAAGGCTATGTTTAGAATTTTCTTTGTTTCTGTCATAATATTCTTTTCTATATTGATAAAAATAGGGCTGATTTCTCAGCTCCTATTTTTTTATTCTTATACACCAAGATAGCTTTCAACTGCTTTTTGCATATCAGCTGCCGCAACAACTGTTTTATGGCGAACTTCTGCATGTTCAAGTCCATCTACAGCAGCTGGGATAGCTACACCTGAAAGTTGGTGCAAATCTTCTACTGCTTTGAAATCATCCCCACTATCTTTACCAGTGACAGCTGAAACTGCCACACGTGGGAACTTGTATGGGCTAGCTGTTGAAGCGATAACTGTTGGTGTGTGGTCATCTGTCTTTTGAACATATGCTTCGTAAACAGCTGAGGCAACTGCTGTATGAGGATCTTCGATATACTTGTCTTCATCATAGACACGCTTGATTTCAGCAGCTGTTTCATCCTCAGTTGCAAAACCTGCTGCAAACAAATCAAGAATATCTTTATCTGCATCAGCCAAAGTATACTCACCCTTAGTCACAAGTGCATCCATAAGCTCTTTAGTCTTAGTAGCATCATTACCAAGAAGGTGGAAAATCAAACGTTCCAAGTTAGAAGATACCAAGATATCCATAGAAGGGCTTGTTGTTACCTTGAAGTCACGTTTCTTATCATAAGTACCCGTTGCGAAGAAGTCTGTAAGGACGTTATTTTCATTAGAAGCACAGATTAATTTGCCAACTGGAACACCAATCTGACGTGCATAATAAGCCGCCAAGATATTACCAAAGTTTCCTGTTGGTACTGTGAAGTTCACCTTATCTCCGTTTTGGATATGACCTGCCTTAACCAACTGTGCATAGGCATATACATAGTAAACCACTTGTGGTACCAAACGACCAACATTCATTGAGTTAGCTGATGAGAATTGCGTATGATGAGCCAACAATTTCTCACGCAAATCAACATCATTAAACATACGTTTCACATCTGTTTGGGCATCATCAAAGTTACCATCAATGGCAATAACGTGCGTATTAGCTCCTGTTTGAGTGGTCATTTGCAATTCTTGGATTTTTGAAACACCGTCTTTTGGATAAAAGACAATGATTTCAGTTCCAGGAACATCTGCAAAACCAGCCATGGCAGCTTTACCAGTGTCACCTGATGTCGCTGTCAAGATGACAATCTTATTATCAACACCTTGCTTTTTAGCTGATGTTGTTAGCAAGTAAGGCAAGATTGAAAGGGCCATGTCTTTGAAAGCGATAGTAGAACCATGGAAAAGTTCAAGGTTGTAGTGGTTCTTAAGTTTAACTACTGGTGCAATGGCAGCTGTATCAAACTTGTCATCATATGCATTTGTGATACAGTAATCCAATTCCTCTTCCGTAAAATCATCCAAGAAAGCTGACAAGACTAATTTAGCAACTTCTTGGTAAGAAGCATCTTTCAATTGGTCAAAGTCCAAAGTAACCTCAGGCGTTGACAACGGTGTGAACAAGCCACCATCTGTTGCCAAACCTTGAAGAATAGCCTGACTAGCTGTTACTTTATTATTTTCGTCACGTGTTGATTGGTATACAAGTGTCATGGTAAATCCTCTTTTTAGATAGTCTGTGGCTCTATTGTAGCATAATTGTCAGAATATTTCTACACGTATTGTGACTTGTGAGAAAATCATTCGGATATCACCCTATTTTCTCCTCTCAAAAACATGAAAAAATCCGGAATAGCTATTCCGGATGTCATCTTAAAATTTATCTTTGGTGTCATTCTTAGTTGAGAAAGTGATATCTTTTGATTTTCCATCACCACTAAGCGTTACTTTCTTATCTTTTTTAGTCACTTTTAGCTCTTGACCTTTTTTCACATTGAGACCATCAATATCAACGTCTTTGTTGACAGAAGTAACGGTCATCTTATGTCCCAAACGGCTAACCTTCCCTTTGAAAAGGGTTGTCGTTGTTTCGCCTGTCTTCGAATCATACTTTTGACCGCTGTCTTTTGCAGCTTTTTCAAGAGCTTCATCAAGTTCTTTTTCTATGGTTTCCTCACTGTAATAGTTTTCAAAGGAATCTCCATAGAAGGCTTTAAATAAATCTCCAAAGGCTGAGAAGGACTTCTGAACCCTCTCACGATAATCCTTGATATAGGTTTTCTTATCAAAAGTATAGCTAGCAGTAACCTTCGCATTGCTACCTTTTACTTTCATGGTTACAGCCGTATCTGTAAAGTACTTTTCAAGCTCCTTACTATCCAAGTCTGTCAAACTTTCAGACATGCTTGAGCTATACTCTCTACCTAGAGAACTACTGTACCATTTGCCATCAATATTACCTGTCACATAACGGTAAGTCATAAAGCCACCGATACATAAGAAGACAAGGACCACTGCTGACAAAACTGAGACTAGGATGCGTTTTTTCTTTTTGGGATCCATTGTTTTTTTAGGAGACAAATTTGCCATAGCTGCTTGTCCTTCTGGAAAAGCAACCGTAGAAGGTGCTGTTGCTGTTACCGCTGGTGCCGTTTCTGTTGGTAGAGGACTAGTGCTTGTCTCGACGATTTCTGCCTCAACCTTAATAGGTTCAGCAGTAGCTGTATCTTCAGTTTTAGCTGGTGCTTCATTGACAAACTCTCCAGCTTTCAAAGCATCCGCCATTTCCTGAACACTCGGCTTACGTCCGTTTACCGTCTCAAAATAGTCCAACCATTCTGCTCTTGTCATTTATATTCCCCTTTAATTTCCTTTTTTATTTATTTTTTGTAAAGCTAATGTCACCAAATTCACTGTGTGCCTTGATAGTAAAGCCTTCATTGTTAGGCGTATAATCTAAGACATCACCTTTTTTAAAAGCATCTGAATCTCCAGCCTTATCCACAGTGATTGTTTGCTCCCAACGGTTAATATCACCCGTGAAAGCAGTTGTTGTAACACGACCGGTTTTGGCATCGTAGGTATAACTCTTTGGAAGTTCTTTCTTCACTGTCTCATCAAACTGTTTATAGTAGTCTTTTTCTGACAATGAATAACTATCAAAAACCTCCGAAAACTCCTCGCCGTACTGACCTTTCAATTCAGTAACTCTACTTTTGTAAGCCTGATAAAGACCTTTACGATTGTAAACAAAGCTCACTTTTAAGTGAGCCTTATTGTCAGTAATGCTCATTGCTGTATTGATATCGGTGATAAGATCTTGACCTTGTGGTAAAGCATTACTAACTTTATTCTTAGTATTAGCAGTATCTTTCAGAGTGGCTAACATTTTCTCACTAAAGGTTGGGCTTGTCCAATCGCCCTCAATGCTTGCGGCTCGATAACGGTATCCCATCACGAGACAAACAATCAAAAGTATGGTGAGTATCGCTGCAATCACACCTGATACCATCCCCACAATATTTTTTGAGGTTACTGGCTCCTTTGATTCTTTTACTTGTTGACTAGGATTGAATTGAACACTCACCATCCTATCAGCATTAAACTCTTTAAACTTATTAGTCGCTCTATTCCCTGCTGTAGAAGCCATTGATGACCTCAATTCATGAGGCTTGAGAGGATGTGCTGCTTCACCCAAACTAAGCCCTTCTTCTTTTGTCATAGGAATCTCCTTATCTTGCTGTAAGGTTATTATAACAATTCTTAAAGCGTTTTTCTATCTTATTCGGGAAAGTCCTTTATTTTTAATTTGGATAAACACTCTAATATAGAGGATTTCTAGCAAAAAAAGTAGCCCTTATAGAGCTACTTTTGTCTATCGCTTACCCTTTGTAATCAAAGGCAATTTCGATAATTTCTTTCAATTCTGAAATAAGTGGTTCTTTCGGATTAGCTGTTGTACATTGGTCTTCATAAGCATGTTCAGCCAAAGTATAGGCAGTGTCTTGAAGAAGTTTCTTAGTGACACCTTGTCCCTTCCAGTTCATGTCAATACCAACGGCAACACCCAATTCGTATACTTTTTGTGCCAAAACTTCAACCAATTCAGCATCTGATTGTTTGTCAGTACCCCATCCCATGAAACGAGCGATATCTGCGTAATCTTTGTCTGCACGGAAGTAGTCATATTTAGGGAACATAGCGTGTTTTTGAGGATCACGACCATTGTAACGGATAACGTGAGGCATCAAAATCGCATTAGTACGTCCGTGTGGAATGTCAAACATAGGACCAACCTTATGAGCTAGTGAGTGGTTAATACCAAGGAAGGCATTGGCGAAGGCCATACCAGCCATTGTTGACGCATTATGCATTTTTTCACGTGATTCTTCATCACCAAAGCGGTAAGAATGTTCAAGATTTTCAAAAACAAGTTTAATTGCTTGGAGTGAAAGCCCACGTGTATAGTCGCTAGCCATGACTGATACATAAGATTCAATGGCATGAGTCAAAACGTCCATACCTGTATCTGCTGTAACGCTGGCAGGTACACTCATAACCAAAGCAGGGTCAACGATAGCAATGTCCGGAGTCAAAGCATAATCTGCCAATGGGTACTTGATATGAGTTTCACTATCAGTGATAACCGCAAATGACGTTACTTCTGAACCTGTCCCTGAAGTTGTTGGGATACAGATGAATTGTGTCTTCTGAGCGTAAGGAATCTTGTAAGTACGTTTACGGATATCCAAGAATTTTTGTTTAGCACCGAAGAAGCTTACATCTGGGTGTTCAAAGAACATCCACATAGCCTTAGCAGCGTCCATTGCAGAACCACCACCAAGAGCGATGATTACATCTGGCTGGAAATCTACAAAGCGTTCCAAACCTTTATAAACGGTATTAGTAGATGGGTTTGGCTCAACATCTGAGAAAACATCTACTGCCGGTCTGTGGCGGTTAAGTTCCAATTGGCGTTTAACCAAGTCTGCATAACCAAACTGAACCATACCAGGGTCGCAAACCAACATCACGCGCTCAGCTTCAATGTGACGCAAGTAAGTTATTGAATCTTTTTCGAAGAAGATTTTTGGTGGGACGCGAAACCATTGCATGTTATTGCGACGCTTTGACAATGTTTTAACATTCAAGAGATCAAATGAGCTAACATTGTGTGACACTGAGTTATGACCGTGTGAACCACAACCAAGAGTCAATGATGGGATCATGTTATTGTAGATATTACCGATACCACCTTCAGCTGATGGACTATTAACCAAGACACGGCAGGCTTTCATGCGGATACCATATTGGAGTTGGAGCTCTTCATTTTCAGTGTGGATAACAGCAGTGTGTCCAAGACCACCCAAATTGAGCATGCCTTCTGCTTTTTTGAATCCATCTTCAACACCATCAGATTTGATAAGAGCAAGTACTGGAGACAATTTTTCCAAGGCAAGTGGGTGTTCCATTGTTGCATCTGGAATTTCTGCCAAAAGCATTTTTGTACCTGCAGGAACTTTAAGGCCAGCTTTTTCAGCAATTTCAATAGCTGAGTGACCTACAATGGCACCATTTACAGCTGTACGCGCTTCATTAAGAACGACTTTTTCCAATTTAGCAATATCAGCTTTTTTAGAAATGATGACACATTGATGTGCTTCAAATTCAGCCTTAACTTCATCATAAATAGCTGCATCAACGATAGCTGCTTGTTCAGACGCACAAATCATACCATTATCAAAAGTTTTTGAAACGATGATATCGTTGACCGCACGTTTAACCTTAGCATCAGCAGCGATATAAGATGGGACGTTTCCGGCTCCTACACCAAGCGCTGGTTTACCAGTTGAATAAGCAGCCTTAACCATTCCAGGTCCACCAGTCGCAAGTACTGTGGCAATCTTAGGATGGTTCATCAAAAGACCAGTTGCTTCGATAGATGGCTCTTCAATCCACTGAATGCAGTCCTTAGGTGCACCTGCTTCAATAGCCGCATCACGAACAATACGAGCAGCTTCTGCAGATGATTTTTGAGCTGATGGGTGGAAGGCGAAGACAATAGAGTTACGTGTCTTCAATGCAATGAGGGCTTTGAAAATCGTTGTTGAAGTTGGGTTAGTTGTTGGTGTAACCCCACAGATAACACCGACCGGTTCAGCGATAGAAACCAAACCTTGTTCTTTATCTTCAGCAATAACGCCTACAGTTTTGTCATATTTAATACTATTCCAAATGTATTCAGAAGCATACATGTTCTTGATGGCTTTATCTTCATAAATACCACGCCCTGTTTCATCAACGGCCAATTTAGCCAAATACATGTGTTTATCTAGGGCAGCAATCGCAGCTTGGTGAACAATATGGTCCACTTGCTCCTGCGTAAAGTTAGCCATAGCATCAAGGGCTTCAACACCCTTTGTTGCCAATTCATCAATTACTGTTTGAACATCTTTAGTTTGTTTAGTCATATGAAACTCCTTTGAATACTTGTTAAAAACTTCACAAGCTTTAACACAAGTATATTATAACGTTTTCTAGTCGTTATGTAAACCCTTACAACGACAAAAATAAAGAAATCCATCCAATTTTGGACAGATTTCATCATTATTACCAAATAATCACGCGATCTTCTGGGGCACGCCACATGCCGTCGCCCTCTTTAACGTCAAATTCCTTGTGGAATTCGTCGAAGTTGCTCACGATAACATTGGTGCGCCATTTGGCTGGAGCATGCACATCCACGCTAGCTAACATTTGCATGTATTCTTCACGCGCCTTCATACGCCAAATCGTCGCAAAGTTAACAAAGAATTCATGAACTGAAAAATCCTTATCTCGTTTAGCTGCTTCTAAAGCACAGGCTACACCACCGAGGTCAGCAACATTCTCAGAAACAGTTAATTTACCATTGACCTTGGCACCATAAGAGTCCAAGCCCTCAAACTGATCCACAATCTTGTCAGTACGTTCCTTAAAGGCTGCATAATCCTCTTCAGTCCACCAATTCTTAAGACTACCGTTCTCATCAAAGGAAGCACCGTTTGTATCAAAGGCATGGGAAATCTCATGAGCAATGACAGCACCAATACCACCGTAGTTGGCTGATGACGATTGGTGAAGGTCATAGAAAGGTGCTTGAAGGATAGCTGCTGGGAAAACAATTTGGTTCTGCTGTGGATCATAGTAAGCATTAACCATGTGGGCAGGCATATGCCACTCACTACGATCAACAGGTTGATTCCACTTGCTCCAACTATGTGCAACTGAAATTTCGACTAACTTCTGTGCATTCTCAACAAGTGATAAGTTTTCATCAATAATCTTCCTATCATATGTCTCAGGTAGTTTTTCTGGATAACCAATGTGAGGCGTAATAACATTAAGTTTCGTAATAGCCTTTTCACGTGTTTCTGGTGCCAACCAATCCGCAGTTTGAAGGCGTGATTTATAAACATCAATCATAGTTGCCACCTTCGCTTCAACATCTGCTTTTGCTTCTGGAGAGAATTTTTCACCTGCATACCAAAGTCCAAGAGCCTGATTGTAAGGTCCTTGTGCCAAATAGTAGGCTCCTTTTTTCTTGTCCCAGGCTTGTGGTGTTCCTGAAAGCGCACGACCATATTTTCCAAATAGAACACGAAGTTCGTCTGTCAAATAGGCATTCCAAATTGTCGTAGCATCGATAAGTAGGCTCGCCTTAAGTAGCTCCCAATTATCTTCTGAATAATATTCCGCCGCAAATTCTGTCCAGAAGCGCTCTTCAGGAACGATAACTTTATCAGGAACTTGTCCCAAGATTTCTGTGAAGATGTTATCAAGTGGGAGTTCCGGTGCTAGCTTGGTAAAGTCTTCCCAATCATATGGGTGGTAGAGTTCCACATACTCGGAAGATTCTTCACTCGAAAGGACATACTTGGCCAACTTAGCATCAAGGGCGATAACCTTGTCCAAGATATCTTTGATTTCTTCAGCTGTAAAGCCATATTTCTCAAGGAGTTCTTCTTCCATTTCACGCCAAATTCCTAAAAGCTCCTTGCCCTTCTCATTATCCTCAGTGTAATAGGTTGTATCAGGTAAAATAATACTTGGCGCTGCTGCCCAGAGGACATTTAATTGAGCATTCATAAAGTCTGGAGATACACCGAATGGGAACTCATTAGGCTTACCAGACATCTCATAGTCAGCAATTTTCGAAGCAAACTCTGAAAATGACGAGAGTTGCTTGTATTCTTCAATCCAAGGTTTAACAGGCTCGATACCCAATGCCTCACGTTTGTCAAAGTCCGTAGCCATACGGTGAAACTTTATAAAGTTTTGTAGAATGGTATTGTCAGGAACATTCTCTCCTGCCAACCATTGATCAGTCGTTGCAAGCATGAGGTCTTCAATTTCATCTGCTAAATCTGAGAAACCTCCTGTGCGTGGTTTATCATCGGGAATCACTGCTGTTTTTTCCCACTCACCATTAATCGCATGGTAAAAATCATCTTGTAAGCGTGTCATTACACTTCCTCCATCAACATTAAAAGTGCTTTCATTATAACAAAATTCCCCAGCAAAAGCATTTACTGAGGAAAGTTTGGCTTATTTTACTAAGATTGCTAGGGTTTGATAAGGTTTCAAAATTATCTTTTCAGCGAGCTCTGTATCGTCATAGTTTGACAAGAGCACGTGCCCTGCTTGGTATTCTGCTGGAATCGCCACTTCAACTTCACTTCCGTAGAAATTATTGAGTACCAAGAGTTTTTGAACGTCTAAGTAGCGTTCAAAGGCGTAGACTTGTTGACTATCCTCAAATGCTGGCTGATAGCTTCCTTCTGAAATGATAGGTATTTCTTTGCGCAAGCGAATCAATTCTTTATAGAATTTAAAGATTGGTCCATCGATTTCATTTTCAACGTTGATGTCTTTATAAGATTTACCGACTTTCAACCATGGAGTGCCTGTTGAAAAACCTGCATTCTCAGAAGCATCCCATTGCATTGGCGTACGAGAATTATCACGTGATTTGGCTTGAATGATCTTGAAGGCCTGCTCAGGAGACTCGCCTTGGTCCAAGAGCATTTGGTAAGCATTGATGGACTCGACATCCACGTAATCTGCCATAGAATCATAATCTGGATCAATCATCCCGATTTCTTCGCCCATGTAGATATAAGGTGTTCCACGTGATAGGTGAATGCTAGCTGCTAGCATGGTCGCTCCTTCATTACGAAAGTTCTTAATATCCACAAAGCGATTCAAGGCACGAGGTTGGTCATGGTTATTCCAGAAAAGGGCACTCCAACCACCTCGTTCACTCATTTCCTTACCCCAGGTATGATAGAGACGTTTGAGCTCTTCAAAATCAAAGGGAGTAATAGTCCATTTTTGTCCATCTTCATAATCTACTTTAAGATGATGGAAGTTAAAGGCCATAGACAACTCGTGACGCTCCGGTGCTGAATAAAGAACACAGTTGTCATTTGTTGTCGATGACATCTCTCCAACTGTCATAAAGCTACCATCAGAACCAAAGGTCGCTTCATTCATCATACGAAGATAGTCATGGACAATTGGTTTATCCGTATAAGCTGGTTTCCCTTCATTTTCAGGGCAATCCACTAAGACTTCATCTTTCCCAATCAAATTGATCACATCGAAACGGAAGCCTTTGACTCCCTTGTCACGCCAGAAGTTGACCACCTTGAACAACTCCTTACGGACATTGGGATTGCACCAATTAAGGTCCGACTGTGTTTCATCAAAGAGGTGAAGATAGTATTTCCCTGTATCTCCAAAAGGAGCCCAGGCAGAACCACCAAATTTAGACAACCAATCGGTTGGTTGGTTCTGAATAAAGAAGAAATCTTGATAATACTGGTCTCCAGCCAAAGCTTTTTGGAACCACTCATGCTCCAAAGAAATCACTATTGATAATGCTACCGATCAAGATAAGATTCTTATCGACCTAGGTAAAGACCAGCACGTTGTTTGTATCCGTTCTAAAGTTTATTTAACTAATGGAAAACAGTTCCAATTTACGGAAAGTCGCCACAAACTTGAAAAATTCAAATTTGTCGATTATGCCAAGCGTCGTCATTGAAAGAAAGGGCTCTGCTCACAGAAAAAGTATCGGACAAGAATGTCCGATACTTTTTAGTTTTTACGGATAGGATCTGCTAGATACTCAGCACGAGCTCCACCAATTAACTTAGGACGACTCGCCAAAGCAGTCACATGAGCACCACCTAATTCTGGAGTAATCGGGCGAAGAGGAACTTGGACCCTCTTCACATGCATACCAATAGAGGTATCCCCAATATCGATACCAGCCTGAGCGACAATTTCCTCCACCTCAACAGGATCCTTCATATAGTCAAAAGCAGCCAGCTGACCACTTCCCCCAGCATGCAAGGTCGGAAGAACATTAACAATTTCCAAATCTTTAGCCATGGCGAGCTCACGCTCAACAACCAAAGCACGATTCAGATGTTCGCAGCCTTGAACAGCCAAGTAAATTCCTTTAGGTTTCAAAACTTCAAGAATCGTTTTCACAATTCGTTGGCCAATTTCACGGCTAGAGGCTTTTCCGATTATCCCACCAGCGACCTCACTGGAAGACAATCCCAAGACAAAGATAGCTCCTCGCCCAATAGCGGAACGTTCAACAATATCTTCTACAAGCACACGTGTCTTCTCTTCTAAATCTAGCAACATCACAACAGCCCTCCTTTAGACAACAGCTGTATTCAGGATTCGCACAATAAGATAGTACAGAATCACAAAAAAGATAAGGAAAAATACCCCTAATAATAATAACTGCCCACGGCGTTTCTTACTTAGGTCCCAGAAGAAACCAAATCCCATCAAAAAAGGACCAACACTATAACTTAGCATAAACCATAAATCTACACGTGCTATATGCCAAAAAGAAGAAATAAAGGCCACCAAACCTATTAAGGATAATATCCAAGAAAACTCCCAACGATCTGATTTAGCAAAAGCCAAGCCTATTAAGAAGCAGCCCAAGGCAGGCATGATAATAAATGATAGGGTCATAAAATAAAACATGCCATTATTATAGCATGTTTTACAGTTTCATGTTAGTGACGGTTAATGACACCATAAGCAATAGTGAATGCAATAGCAGCAATACCTACAACGATTGCCATGACAGCCCAGAAAATAGTCATCGCACGGCGTCCCTTGCGATTGTTAAAAGGAAGTCCCCAACCAATCATGATGACACCTAGCAATCCAAGCCAGATTTTATAAGTGATAACAATCGCCGCATCAAAATAGGCAAAAGCAACCAAACCTAAACCTAGCAAAGAAATCAAATAAGACCACTTACCCTTCAAAAATGAAGGCAAGGCCCAACCAAATAACACTAAACCTAGTAGAGCAAGAGCTCCACCACCAAAAAATACGGGTAAAATATAATTATCAAACATATTCATATTATAGCATATCTTAAAAAGTTAGGAAATAGAATCTATCGACCTAAGTGGTATCCACTCTTTAAAATTTGTTCACTCTCAATCATAGATTGATTCGCAGATACTACCTATTTATTTGGGGATAAAAAAACAAGACTCAGAAAGGACCTTGTTTTAATAGCCTAATTGCGCTTTGTTTGGACTACATCTATAATCAAAACGAACTGAAATTTATAAATCGGGGGCAAAATGGGGGCAAAACATAAGAAAAAGGCTTGTCCATATTGGACAAACCCTTTCATTTCAAGCTTATATAGTCTAATTAAGCTTTGTTTGCTCCCAATCACAGATTGATTCGCAGACACTAACTATTTATTGGGTACAAAAAAACAAGATCCAGAAAAGACCTTGTTCTTTTTTTCAACTAAGCTTTGTTTGCTGAACCGAATACGTCGATACGTTCTTCAACAGCTTCTGTAATAGCTTCGAAACCTGGTTTCAAGAATTTACGTGGGTCGAAGAGTTTCTTCTTGTCGTATTCTGCTTCATTTGCTTCGTATTCAGCAACAAATTTACGTGTTGCGTTAGCAAATGCGATTTGACACTCAGTGTTAACGTTAACTTTAGCAACACCAAGTTTGATAGCTGCTTGGATTTGATCGTCAGGAATACCTGATCCACCGTGCAATACGATTGGGAAGTTAGGAACAGCTTCTGTCAATTTTTGCAAGTGGTCAAGGTGAAGTCCGCTCCAGTTTTCTGGGTAAGGACCGTGGATGTTACCGATACCTGCTGCAAGGAAGTCGATACCAGTTGCAACCATAGCTTTAGCATCTTCGATTGGTGCCAATTCACCATCACCGATGATACCATCTTCTTCACCACCGATTGTACCAACTTCAGCTTCAACTGATACACCGTTAGCGTGTGCAAATTCAACAACTTTAGCTGCTTTTTCAAGGTTTTCTTCAACTGGAAGGTGTGAACCGTCAAACATAACTGAAGTGTAACCTACACGGATACATTCCAAAGCATCATTGTAGTGACCGTGGTCAAGGTGAATAGCAACTGGTACAGTGATACCCATTGATTCAACCAATTCTTCGATGAGAACTTTACACAATTTGTAACCACCCATGTACTTAGCTGCACCCATAGAAGTTTGGATAAGTACTGGAGCTTGTTTAGCTTCTGCTGCACGCAAGATAGCTTGAGTCCACTCAAGGTTGTTTGTGTTAAATCCACCAACTGCGTAACCATTATCACGAGCTGCTTGGACAAATTTTTCTGCTGAAACGATTGCCATTATAAAGGCCTCCTATATTTTTTTGGGTTTGAACCCGTTTACAAGTTTATTCTATCACAATTAGACTCAAAAAACTAGCTTTTCTACAATTTGTAAGCGTTTTGATTTTTTAATACAAAAAAACCAGTCATCTGACTGGTTACTCTGCGGAAAGAGGGACTTGAACCCTCACGACCTAAAGCGGTCACAGGATCCTTAGTCCTGCGCGTCTGCCAATTCCGCCATTTCCGCTAACAACATTAGTTATTATATCAAGATTGACAACTTGTGTCAATACCTTTTTGAAAGTTTTTTTATAACTTTCTCTTGTCTCTTTCGAAACAACTACTATATAATACCATTTATTGTTTGCTGACGTCAATACTTTTTTGCCTTTTTTTAAATTTTTTAGCAAAAGTTATCTATTATATCTTATATCAAAGGTTAAACCAAACTCTTATTCAGCCTATCTAATCTCTCTCTAAGGGGCGCTAAGTAGACTTCTTCTCCAAAACCACGCGATTTTAAGCCATCCTCAGCACAAGACAATAGCGATTCTGTCAAAGGTAAAATCATTTTGAGGTCTGTATCAGAAATATCCTTTTTCGAATATAAACGACGAATTCTAGGATAATCATAGTCAAACGCTTCAAAAATAGGTGCGTCATTCAAAATATTTTCTAGATTTTCCAAATTGACTAAAAGACCAAGGTGAAAGGCTGCTGGCGCAAAGGTTGATGAGAAAGGTTGGGTACAAACACTGCGAAACTCAATAGTCCCTCGCGTCGTTAAATCTTGGAATTGATAAGAACGGTGAGTCTTAAAATCTTCCTCACTTGGCTCAATAGTGACTACTTCGCCATGAATAGAGTGTGCCTTGATAGATGACGTACTTAGATAGTCTTTAGCACGTATTGGTTCAAAATAGTAGGTTTCATCACCACGCTTAGCAGTAAAAATGGCTGTCTCAGACAAGTAAGAAAAATAGTCATCTTCGCTTTTAAACACCTTGGGAAATACCCCTGCATTTTCCTCAAAAACACCATGCATGGAATTCTCCCAGAAAACATCACGAGAAAGCGCTAAATCCCAATCTGAGCCCCAAAATTCAGAGTTTGCCAATAATACTGCTTTGGGTCCCTCTATTTGATTAAAAGCATTTAAAACCCTTAAATAGGACGTTTTTGAAACATCTAACTGTACCTGACTCCCACAGATGAAAGAACCATATTCTGGATAATCATGAAAGAAAGGATCGTTCTTTGCTTTAGATAGCTCAAGAAAATCCATAAGCATCTCATAACGAGGAGATTTAACAGGTCTGTTATCATTTTTTGCCCAGTTTGGATTCACTCCCCAACCTTGCAACTCATGATTATGATTCTGAAGATAGGGTTGGATTATACTGAGGTAAGTATCCAGACGTTCCTCAACCTCAGAAATTCTCTCAGCCTTTGCAAAAGCAAACTCAATCGTATTGTAGGAGACTTCAAAAAGGATCATGTCTCCAGAAGTTTTATCAATAAGCTGAATAGGATTGTTATCAGAATCATACTTATCAGCTTTAAAATCAAAATTATCTAAGAGAAAGACTAACAACTGTTTCATAAGAGAGACATCTGTAGCATTACCACTCAAATTAACAACTGGGTATTCCAACTCAATCCCCACAAATAATTCGGGTTGCTCCTTAATTGGCTCATAATACCTTTGCTTAAGCAGTTCCTTGGCTGTTGTCAAAATAATGTCCCCCTTTTTAAAATAAGCTTATTCCATTATATCAAAATATTCAGACGATTTATAGCCCAAAAAAACGCCTGCTTACGAAAAATAACAGTATTACCTTTCGTAAACAAGCGTTACATGCTTATTTATTCCCATTTTTATGATGAGTGTTCCCGCTAGGCGTATGCCCAGCGGTAGACCAGAGCTAGACTAAGAAAAGCTAAGCTATTCCATCATCATAACACTCAACAAAATTGATAAAAATTAAACAAGTTCGATGATTGCCATTGGGGCAGCATCGCCACGACGTGGTTCTGTTTTAAGGATACGAGTGTATCCACCGTTACGTTCAGCATAACGAGGTGCGATTTCTGAGAAAAGTTTTTGAAGAGCAGTTGTTGATGTATATTTATCAGTTGCTTCATCATAGCTTTCAGATGCAATTTCGTTGCGTACAAATGCAGCTGCTTGACGACGTGCGTGCAAATCACCACGTTTACCAAGAGTGATCATTTTTTCAACTGTTTTACGGATTTCTTTAGCACGTGCTTCAGTTGTAACGATTGCTTCGTTAATGATAAGATCTGTAGTCAAATCACGAAGAACCGCTTTACGTTGTGAGCTTGTGCGTCCAAGTTTACGGTAAGCCATGTTATCCTCCTATATTATTATTTATCGTTTTTGAGTCCAAGTCCAAGATCAGCCAACTTAACTTTGACTTCTTCAAGAGATTTACGACCTAGGTTACGGACTTTCATCATTTCAGGCTCAGTTTTTTCTGTCAAATCATGAACGGTATTAATACCGGCACGTTTCAAACAGTTATATGAGCGTACAGACAAATCAAGTTCTTCGATGGTACGGTCAAGCACCTTTTCATCGTTCACTTTTTCAGTTTCTTTCATTACATCAGTAGCTTTAGCAACATCAGTAAGGTCAGTAAACAAGTTCAAGTGTTCAATCAAAACGCGAGCCGAGAGACCGAGGGCATCTTCAGGGATGATTGTTCCGTTTGTCATGATTTCGATTGTCAATTTATCAAAACCATCGTTGCTACCTACACGAGCAGGTTCAACTTGATAATTGACTTTTTTTACTGGTGTGTAGATTGAATCTACAGCCAATGTTCCCACTGGTGCATCATCTTTCTTGTTTTCATCTGCTGGAACATAACCACGGTTTGTAGCTACTGTCATAGTCGCTTTCAAAGAAGCTCCTTCAGCGATAGTGAAAAGATAATGATCAGGGTTAACAATTTCAATGTCGCTATCAGTCAAGATATCTCCAGCAGTAACTTCAGCTGGACCTTGAACATCAAGTTCAATTGTTTTTTCGTCTTCGACGTAAGATTTTACAGCAAGTCCTTTAATATTAAGGATGATTTGCATCACGTCTTCACGGACGCCTGGTACGGTATCAAATTCGTGGAGTACTCCATCAATCTTAATTGATGTTACGGCAGCACCTGGAAGTGATGACAAAAGTACACGACGAAGAGAGTTACCCAAAGTTGTACCATAACCACGTTCTAGTGGTTCGATGACAAATTTGCCGTAATCTTTATTTTCATCAATTTTTGTTATTATTGGTTTTTCAAACTCAATCATTTATTATACTCCCTCGAAACGAACCTTGTGTACTATTGTTATTAAAGATTACACACGACGACGTTTTGGAGGACGACAACCATTATGTGGTACAGGTGTTACATCACGGATTGCTGTTACTTCAAGACCTGCAGCAGCAAGAGCACGGATAGCAGACTCACGACCTGAACCAGGACCTTTAACAGTTACTTCAACTGTTTTAAGACCATGTTCTTGTGCAGATTTAGCAGCAGCTTCTGAAGCCATTTGTGCAGCAAATGGTGTAGATTTACGAGAACCTTTGAAACCAAGAGCACCAGCTGATGACCATGCTACAGCGTTACCATGCACATCTGTAATCATAACAATAGTGTTATTAAAAGTAGCGTGAATGTGAGCAATACCAGATTCGATATTCTTTTTCACACGACGTTTACGTGTTGGTTTAGCCAATGTTTTTTACCTCCTATTTTATTTTAATTATTTTTTCTTACCTGCAATCGCAACAGCTTTACCTTTACGAGTGCGGGCATTGTTTTTAGTGTTTTGTCCACGGACAGGAAGTCCACGACGGTGACGGATACCACGGTATGAACCGATTTCCATCAAACGTTTGATGTTAAGGTTAACTTCACGACGAAGGTCACCTTCAACTTTGATTGCATCCACTTCGCGACGGATAGCGTCTTCTTGATCGTTTGTCAAATCTTTAACGCGGATGTCTTCAGAAACGCCTGCAGCAGCCAAGATTTTCTTAGATGTTGCAAGTCCGATACCGTATACGTAAGTAAGTGAAATTACTACACGTTTATCGTTTGGAATGTCAACTCCAGCAATACGAGCCATGATTTCTCCTTTCTATATTATCCTTGACGTTGTTTGTGTTTTGGATTTGTTGGACAAATTACCATAACACGACCGTTACGACGAATAACTTTACAGTATTCGCAAATTGGTTTAACCGATGGTCTTACCTTCATGTTTTAATCCCTCCAATTATTTCGATTATTTAAAGCGGTATGTGATGCGTCCACGTGTCAAATCATAAGGACTCATTTCAACAGTCACACGGTCACCGACCAAAATACGAATGTAGTTTTTACGGATTTTACCAGAAACTGTCGCCAAAATTTGGTGTCCATTTTCCAATTCAACAGTAAACATAGCATTAGGCATAGTTTCTACAACTTTACCTTCAATTTCAATCACGTCTTCTTTTGCCACGCAAAAGTACCCCCTAAAATTTCGATTTGATTTCCTCTGAGCACAGAGGTAACAATTATAAGTCAGACTAAAGTATTATAACATGCTTAAGTCTGATACGCAAGTAAGATTATATAATTATTTAATTGCTGCAATCGCTTTTTTAACATCAGCGAATACATCATCGATATCTTGGTTACCTTGAATATCTGATACAAGACCAAGCTCACGATAATGTGCAATAATTGGCTCACCTTGAGCAATGTTTACGTCAAGACGACGTTTAACAGTTTCAGGTTTGTCATCTTCACGTTGGAAGAATTCATGTTCGCCACAAACATCACATGTTCCTTCAACCTTAGTTGGGTTGAATACTTTATGATATGTTGCACCACATGAGCGACAAATGAAACGACCTGAAAGACGTTCAACCAAGCTCTCTGGATTAACTTCAATATTGATTACACCGTCAAGTTTAATACCAAGTGCTTTCAATGTTTCATCCAATGCATGAGCTTGCTCAATAGTACGTGGATAACCATCTAGCAAGAAACCTTTTTCAGCAATATCAGATTCAGCCAAACGCTCTTTAACGATTCCGTTTGTCACTTCATCTGGTACCAATTCACCTTTATCGATGAATGATTTTGCCAAAGTTCCCATTTCTGTTTGGTTAGCCATAGCAGCACGGAACATATCACCAGTTGAGATGTGAGCTACACCAAATTCTTCTACAATTTTTGCAGCTTGAGTCCCTTTACCAGCACCTGGTAGACCCATAATTAAAAGATTCATCTTACGAACTCCTTATTTTTGTTTTCAAATAACTCTATCAAAGTTTAAAAACATTGGTAGAGTTATCAAAAAACAAAAGAGAAGGGACAGAAAGTAACCTTTCTTTCCCTCTCAATTGTTCATGAGAAGACTTAGTCTTCAAGATTCATAAATCCAACGTACTGACGTTTCAATAGGTAACCTTCGAGTTGTTTCATACCTTCAATACCAGTTGAAATCAAGATCAAGAGAGATGTACCACCAAGCGCGATTGAGCTTGTAAGGTGCATAAACTGTTGAGCCGCAATTGGAGCCAATGAAATAAACGCGAGAAATACAGCTCCGATTGTTGCCAATCTCTTAAGCAATGAAGACATGTACTTTTCAGTCTCACGACCTGGACGAACACTAGGAATGTAAGACCCATTCTTTTGAAGATTTTCAGCAGTTTTTTCAGGATTTACTTGGACAAATGTGTAGAAGAATGAGAACAAGATAATCAATATCGCGTAAGTGATCATTCCACTAGGTGTATTATACGAGAGTAGTCCTTGTAAGTGTGATAACCATGTAACCTTCGAGAAGAATGGAAGAATAGTACTAGGAATTGTTGTAATCGAGCTAGCAAAGATAACGGGAATAACACCAGCTGGATTAACTTTCAATGGAAGGTAAGAACTCGTTGGAGCCCCTTGAACCAATTTAGTATATTGAATTGGAATTTGATATTCTGCCTGTTGAACAAATGTCGTAAAGAAGACAATCGCCAAACCTACCACAATTAGCAAAGCAACTATGATATATGAACGAGTCAATTCTCCTGAACGAACGTTGACAAAGAAATCCTCGTAAATTGTTGAGAACATTTTTGGAATAGAAGCAATGATCCCTGAAAAGATAATCATTGACACACCATTACCAAAACCTTTATCTGTGATTTGTTCACCAAGCCATGTCACAATTATGCTACCAGCAGTTAGAATTGTCCCAATCAATAGGTAGGTTGAAACATTTGGTGTTTTAACCAATGAAATTGATGAGAGAGTATTAAAACTTGCTGTAATACCAATCGATTGAACAAAGGCTAAAACAAGAGTGATGTAGCGAGTCGCTTGGTTCAATTTACGACGACCAACTTCCCCTTGTTTGCCCCACTCTACAAATTTTGGATAAATATCCATCTGCAAAAGTTGGACAATGATTGATGCTGTAATGTAAGGACTAACCCCCATCGAGAAGATAGAGAAGTTATTCATGGCATTACCAGACACCAAGTTAAGCATGTTCAAGAAAGGTAAATCACTTAATTGTTTCAAACTTTCCGCATTGATACCAGGAACTGTTACATGAGTCCCTACACGAAAAACGAAAATAATGAAGATTGTAAATAAAATCTTATTACGAACGTTTTTGACTTTCAATGCGTCTTTTAATAGTTTAAAGAACATAATGAGTTACCCCTCATTAGATGACTTCGATTGAACCACCTTTAGCAGTGATAGCTGCTTCAGCAGATTTTGAGAATTTAGCTGCTTTAACAGTCAATTTCTTAGTCAATTCGCCGTTACCAAGAACTTTAACGCCTGATTTTTCAGCACGAACGATTCCAGCTTCTTTAAGAACTGCTGGAGTTACTTCTGTACCATCTTCAAAGACGTTCAATTGATCAAGGTTTACAAGTGCGTATTCTTTAGCGTTGATGTTAGTGAATCCACGTTTTGGAAGACGACGGAACAATGGAGTTTGTCCACCTTCAAATCCTGGACGTACGCCACCACCGCTACGAGCTTTTTGACCTTTTTGACCACGGCCTGAAGTTTTACCGTTACCAGATGAAGTACCACGACCTACACGGTTACGGACTTTACGAGAACCTTCAGCAGGTTTCAATTCATGAAGTTTCATTATTATTTTCTCCTCTTTTTGTAAAATGCTAGCGCCTCTAACCAAGTAAGGTAGCTTAATTAGAAACTCGCCTATACATGAAATTCAGTTTAAGTCGCAAGGGAACCCTCACGACTTAAATCAATTTTTATTTAACGTCTTCTACAGTTACCAAGTGAGATACTGCGTTGACCATACCACGGATAGCAGCGTTGTCTTCTTTAACAACTGAGCTATTCAATTTACCAAGTCCAAGAGCAACAACTGTTTTACGTTGTTCTGGTTTGCGTCCGATTGGAGACTTAGTCAAAGTAATTTTAATTTGAGCCATTGTTATCTCCTTTCTTATGCCAAGTCAGATACTGAGATGCCACGAAGAGCCGCAACTTCTTCAGCACGTTTAAGTTGTTTCAATCCTTCAACAGTCGCACGAACGATGTTGATTGGAGTGTTTGAACCGAGTGATTTAGATGTTACATCAGCAACACCAGCCAATTCGATGACGGCACGAACTGCACCACCAGCGGCAACCCCAGCCCCTTCAACAGCTGGTTTCAACAATACTTTCGCTCCACCAAATTCTGAACGAACTTCGTGAGGAATAGTTGTACCAACCATAGGAACTTCGATAAGGTTTTTCTTAGCTGCTTCAACTGCTTTACGGATAGCTTCTGGAACCTCTTGAGATTTACCAGTACCAAATCCTACGCGACCATTACGGTCACCAACAACAACAAGAGCAGCAAAACGCATGTTGCGTCCACCTTTTACAACTTTAGTAACACGGTTGATAGCAACTACGCGTTCTTCAAGTTCTACTGCATTATCTTTAAATGCCATTATTAAGTGTCCTCCCTATTAGAATTTCAATCCGTTTTCACGAGCTGAGTCAGCCAAAGCTTTAACACGTCCGTGATAGAGATATCCACCGCGGTCAAACACCACTTCAGAAATACCTTTAGCTACTGCGCGTTCAGCAACAAGTTTACCGACAACAACGGCTTGTTCTGTTTTAGTTCCTTTAGAAACTTCTTTATCAAGAGTTGATGCACTTGCGAGCGTTACACCCGCTACGTCATCAATAACTTGAGCGTAGATGCCTGTATTAGAACGGAAAATGTTCAAACGTGGGCGATCAGCAGTTCCAGAGAGTTTTCCGCGAACGCGACGGTGGCGTTTTTGGCGGAGTTTGTTTTTATCTGGTTTCGAAATCACAATTTTCACCTCTTAATTATAATGCTAGCTCATGAGAGCTTTTGGTAAAGAGACAATCCACAAAGAATTGCCATAAGGATAAAATCCTATTATTTACCAGTTTTACCTTCTTTACGACGTACGTATTCACCAACGTAACGGATACCTTTACCTTTGTAAGGTTCTGGTGAACGAAGGCTACGGATGTAAGCTGCTGTTTGACCAACAACTTCTTTGTTAATACCACTTACAACGATTGAAGTTGCAGATGGTACTTCAAAAGTAATACCTTCTGGAGCTTCAACTTCGTCTTGGTGAGATTTACCAACTGAAAGAACAAGTTTTGTTCCTTGGAGTTGCGCACGATATCCGACACCGCGCATTTCAAGTTCTTTTTTGAAACCTTCAGAAACACCAACAACCATGTTGTTCAAGTTTGCACGTGAAGTACCGTGGATTGTTTTGTTTTCTTTTGAGTCGTTTGGACGGTGAAGTGTAACTTCATTACCTTCAACTTTGATTTCAATGTTTTTGTTAAACTCACGAGTGAGTTCGCCTTTAGGTCCTTTAACAGTAACAACGTTATCGTTGTTTGTTACTTCAACACCAGCAGGCAAAGTAATAACTTTATTACCAATACGTGACATAGTATTTAATTCTCCTGTTAGATTATCAAGCCACAAAGTGACTAGTTTTCACGGGGATGAGTTCCATAGAATATAATCAACGAAACTCGCACAAATCATTTGAGATAAGTGCTTAGTATCAGCTTCTTACCAAACGTAAGCGATAACTTCTCCACCAACGTTCTTTTGACGAGCTTCTTTATCAGTCAAAAGACCTTCTGAAGTAGAGATGATCGCGATTCCAAGTCCGTTAAGAACTTTAGGAACATCTTCACGTTTAGAGTAAACACGAAGACCTGGTTTAGAAATACGTTTCAAGTTAGTGATAACACGTTCACCGTTTTGTCCGTATTTCAAGAATACGCGGATGATACCTTGTTTGTCATCTTCGATAACTTCAACATTTTTTACGAAACCTTCACGTTTAAGGATTTCAGCGATACCTTTTTTAATGTTTGATGCAGGTACTTCAAGTACTTCGTGTTTAGCTTGGTTAGCGTTACGAATACGTGTCAAGAAATCTGCAATTGGGTCAGTCATAACCATTTTATATTTTCTCCTCTTACTAGTAGTTTGAATAATTCACTTGCTAGTTAATGATTGAGCTAGGCTCAGATTGTGTTAAATACATTCAAATTAGGTAAAACTAACTTAAATGTACCATGTTTTTACCAAGAAGCTTTGGTAACACCTGGAATTTGACCTTTGTAAGCCAATTCACGGAAGCAAACACGGCAAAGTTTAAATTTGCGATAAACTGAGTGTGGACGTCCACAACGTTCGCAACGAGTGTAAGCTTGCGTAGAGAACTTCGCAGGGCGTTTGTTCTTAGCAATCATTGATTTTTTAGCCAATTTATTTACCTCCTAGATTATTTTGCAAAAGGCATTCCAAGGCCTTTAAGCAATTCACGACCTTCTTCGTCAGTGTTAGCAGTAGTTACGATAACGATATCCATACCACGTACTTTATCAACATCGTCGAAGTTGATTTCTGGGAAGATAAGTTGTTCTTTAACACCAAGTGTGTAGTTACCACGTCCATCAAATGATTTAGTTGGAACACCATGGAAGTCACGAACACGTGGAAGTGATACTGATACCAATTTATCCAAGAATTCGTACATGCGTTCACCACGAAGGGTAACTTTAGCACCGATCGCTACACCTTCACGAAGACGGAAGCCAGCGATTGATTTCTTAGCTTTAGTAATCAATGGTTTTTGACCTGAAATAAGTGCCAACTCAGCAGCAGCTTTTTCAAGAGTTTTAGCGTTGTTTACAGCTTCACCAACACCCATGTTGATAACGATTTTATCAACTTTTGGCACAGCCATAACTGAAGAATAATTGAATTTTTCAGTCAAAGCTGGAATTACTTCGTTAGTGTATTTTTCTTTAAGACGGTTAGCCATTTAATACTTTCTCCTTTCCTTCGTGATTAGTCAAGCACTTCGCCTGATTTTTTGTTGTAACGAACTTTTTTGCCGTCAACAACTTTGTAACCTACACGTCCAGCTACACCGTTCTTGTCAAGAACTTGAACGTTTGAAGCGTGGATTGGTGCTTCTTTTTCCACGATAGCACCTTGAGGGTTTTCAGCTGATGGTTTTTGGTGTTTTTTGATGATTGCAACACCTTCAACAACAACTTTGTTTACTTTTGGAAGAGCTTTAAGAACTACTGCTTCAGTTCCTTTGTCTTTACCAGCAATAACGCGAACTTTATCGCCTTTTTTTACAAACATTTGAGTATTTCTCCTATTATTTCTTACGCCCTAATGGGCACCCTGAACATTTCAGGGGACTAAGTTTGTGTTAATTCAGATTAAAGTACTTCTGGCGCCAAAGATACGATACGCATGTATCCACCTTCACGCAATTCACGTGCAACAGGGCCAAAGATACGAGTTCCACGAGGAGTTTTGTCATCGCGGATGATTACTGCAGCGTTATCATCAAACTTGATGTATGAACCGTCTGGACGGCGAGCACCAGTTTTTGTACGAACGATAACAGCTTTAACAACATCACCTTTTTTAACAGCTCCACCTGGTGTAGCTTGTTTAACAGTTGCAACGATAACGTCGCCGATGTTAGCGAATTTACGTCCTGAACCACCAAGAACTTTGATAGTCAAGATTTCACGAGCACCGCTATTATCAGCAACTTTTAAGCGACTTTCTTGTTGAATCATTTCAATTGTCTCCTTTTAGTTTTATTAGATAATAACAGCTTCTTCCACAACTTCTACAAGACGGAAGCGTTTTGTAGCTGAAAGTGGGCGAGTTTCCATGATACGAACGATATCGCCTTCTTTAGCAACGTTGTTTTCATCATGTGCTTTGTATTTTTTAGAATAGTTGATACGTTTACCATAGACTGGGTGGTTACGTTTAGTTTCAACTACAACTGTGATTGTTTTATCCATCTTGTCAGATACTACGCGTCCAACAAGGGTTTTACGTTGATTACGTTCCATTATTAGAATTGCTCCTTTCCCAATCTATTATTTGATTTCAGATTGCACCGTTTTAACACGTGCAATTTGTTTTTTCACTTCGTTCAAACGGGCAGTTTGATCAAGTTGACCTGCTGCAGCTTGGAAACGAAGGTCGAAAAGTTCTTTCTTAAGTTCGTTTTCTTTTTTAGCAAGCTCTTCTTGAGACAAGCCACGAAGCTCAGCAACAAACTTTTTGATTTCTTCAAGTTTCATGTCTTCTCCTTATTCTGCTTCACGTTTCACGAATTTACATTTAACTGGCAATTTGTGGCTAGCAAGACGAAGCGCTTCACGTGCAACTTCTTCAGAAACACCTGCGATTTCGAACATTACTTTACCACGTTTAACTGGTGCTACCCAACCTTCAGGTGCCCCTTTACCAGAACCCATACGTACACCGATAGCTTTAGCAGTGTATGATTTGTGTGGGAAGATTTTAATCCAAACCTTACCACCACGTTTCATGTAACGAGTCATGGCAATACGAGCAGCCTCGATTTGACGGTTTGTAATCCAGTGGCTAGTTGTAGCTTGAAGACCGTATTCACCGAATGATACTTCTTTACCACCTTTAGCCTCACCGCGCATTTTTCCACGGAATTCACGACGGTGTTTAACACGTTTAGGTACTAACATTTGTTATTTGCCTCCTTTAGTGTTTTTACGAGCTGGAAGAACTTCTCCACGGTAGATCCAAACTTTAACACCAAGTTTACCGTAAGTTGTGTCAGCTTCTTCCCAAGCGTAATCAATATCAGCGCGAAGTGTGTGAAGTGGAACTGTACCTTCAGAGTATCCTTCTGCACGGGCGATATCTGCACCGTTCAAACGACCTGATACTTGAGTTTTGATTCCTTTAGCTCCAGCACGCATTGCACGTTGGATAGCTTGTTTTTGTGCACGACGGAAAGCAACACGTTGCTCAAGTTGGCGAGCAATTGTTTCACCAACAAGGTGAGCGTCCAAATCAGGTTTCTTGATTTCAACGATGTTGATGTGTACTTGTTTTCCAGTCAATTTGTTAAGTTGAGCGCGAAGAGCGTCAACGTTTGATCCACCTTTACCGATAACCATACCTGGTTTTGCAGTGTGAAGTGAAACAATAACTTTGTTTACAGCACGTTCGATTTCAATAGTTGAAACTGAAGCGTCTGCAAGTTCTTTTTGAATGAATTTGCGGATTGCCAAATCTTCGTGAAGGTAATCTGCGTATTCTTTTTCAGCATACCATTTCGCATCCCAGTCACGGATGATCCCGACACGCATACCAATTGGATGTACTTTTTGACCCACGAGTTTACCTCCTTATTTTTCTGACACAACTACTGTTACGTGAGTTGTGCGTTTGTTGATTGGTGAAGCTGAACCTTTCGCACGTGGACGGAAACGTTTCATTGTTGGTCCTTCGTTTGCGAATGTTTCAGATACTACCAAGTTAGCTTTTTCCAAACCAAAGTTGTTTTCTGCGTTAGCGATAGCAGAGTTAAGAGTTTTCTCAACAATGCGAGCTGCTTTGTTTGGAGTGAATTTCAAGATTGCGATTGCATCAGCAACGTTCTTACCACGGATAAGATCAAGAACAAGACGTGTTTTACGAGGTGAAACACGCACTGTACGAGCCATTGCTTTAGCTGAAGTAATTTCTGCCATTGTGTCCTCCTCCTATTAACGACGTGTTTTCTTATCGTCAGCTGCGTGACCTTTGTAAGTACGAGTTGGTGCAAATTCACCAAGTTTGTGACCTACCATGTCTTCTTGGATGTAAACAGGAACGTGTTTACGTCCATCATAAACTGCGATAGTGTATCCGATGAAACTTGGGAAAATCGTTGAACGACGTGACCAAGTTTTAATTACTTTTTTCTTTTCGTCATTTGCTTGAGCTTCAACTTTTTTCATCAAATGCTCATCGACGAAAGGTCCTTTTTTAAGACTACGTCCCATTTTGTAGTTTTCTCCTTTAAATTGAATGTACCACAGCGGCTTGCACTAAGAAATGCTACCGAGTTGGCGGATGTTATGTGCTAAGCGACTAAATTATTTTTCGTTACGACGACGAACGATAAGTTTGTCAGATTTAGCTTTCTTGTTACGAGTTTTAAGACCAAGCGCAGGTTTACCCCATGGAGTAGATGGCGCTTTACGTCCAACTGGTGCTTTACCTTCACCACCACCGTGTGGGTGATCGTTAGGGTTCATTACAGAACCACGAACTGTTGGGCGAATACCTTTCCAGCGATTACGGCCGGCTTTACCAAGGTTGATAAGTGATTGTTGTTCGTTACCTACAGTACCGATAGTTGCACGACATGTACCAAGAACCATACGAACTTCGCCTGATTGAAGACGAACAAGTACGTATTTACCTTCTTGACCCAAAACTTGAGCAGAAGCACCAGCGGCACGGATAAGTTCAGCACCTTTACCTGGTTGAAGCTCGATGTTGTGGATAACTGTACCAACTGGGATGTTTGCAAGTGGAAGAGCGTTACCAATCTTGATATCCGCATCTGGACCTGAAACGATACGTTGACCTACTTCAAGACCTTTAGGTGCGATGATGTAAGCTTTAACCCCGTCAGTGTAGTGTACAAGAGCGATGTTTGCAGTACGGTTTGGATCATACTCAATTGTTTTAACAACTGCTTCAACGCCATCTTTGTTACGTTTGAAGTCAATCAAACGGTAGTGACGTTTGTGTCCGCCACCTTGGTGACGTACAGTGATACGACCGTTGTTGTTACGACCAGCTTTGTTCTTAAGAGAAACAAGCAATGATTTTTCAGGAGTGCTTGTAGTGATTTCTGCGAAATCCAAAGAAGTCATGTTACGACGGCCATTTGTCGTTGGTTTATAAACTTTAATACCCACGTTAATTTCTCCTTTGATTATTCAGCTTCAGCTGCAAACAACTCGATTGCTTTAGAATCAGCTGTAAGAGTGATGATAGCTTTTTTAGTTTTTGAAGTGAAACCAGTGTAACGTCCAACACGTTTTTGTTTTGGTTTAACAGTTACAGTGTTCACGCTAGCAACTTTAACACCTTCAAATGCAGCTTCAACTGCTTGTTTGATCAAGAGTTTGTGTGCACGTGTATCAACTTCGAAAGTGTATTTTCCTGCTTCAAGAGCAATCATAGATTTCTCAGTGATAACAGGTTTTTTGATTACGTCATACAAATTCATTATGCAAGAACCTCCTCGATTGATGAGATAGCTTCTTTAGTAACAAGAAGTTTATCTGCGTTTACGATGTCAAGTACGCTTGCAGTTGCAGGAGTTGCAACAGTTACGTTTGCAAGGTTACGTGCTGAAAGTTCAGCGAATTTGTTTCCTTCTTCAACGATAACAAGTACTTTAGAATCGATGCTAAGAGCTGAAAGAACGTTTGCGAATTCAGCAGTTTTTGGAGCTGCAAATGAAAGAGCTTCAACTGCTACAAATTTATCTTCTGCAACTTTAGCTGAGTAAACAGATTTCAATGCAAGGCGACGAACTTTTTGTGGAAGTTTGTATCCGTAAGAACGTGGAGTTGGTCCGAAGACAACACCACCACCACGCCATTGTGGTGAGCGGATAGAACCTTGACGAGCACGTCCAGTTCCTTTTTGACGCCATGGTTTACGTCCACCACCTGATACTGCTGAACGGTTTTTAACCGCGTGAGTACCTTGGCGAAGGCTAGCACGTTGGCTGATTACGACATCAAATACTACTGATTCGTTTGGTTCGATACCGAAGATAGCGTCGTTAAGTTCAACTGTGCTAACTTCTTTACCAGTTTGGTCAAATAGTTTTACGTTTGCCATTTTTAACTGATTTCTCCTTTCTTATTATTTAGCAGCTTTAACTGCTGATTTGATAGTGATAAGAGATTTCTTAGCACCTGGTACGTTACCTTTGATAAGGATAACGTTTTTCTCTGGGATAACTTGTACAACTTCAAGATTTTGAATTGTCACACGGTTGCCACCCATACGTCCTGCCAAGTGTTTGTTTTTGAAAACACGGTTAGGCGCAACAGGTCCCATTGAACCTGGACGACGGTGGTAACGAGAACCGTGAGCCATAGGTCCGCGTGATTGACCGTGGCGTTTGATAACACCTTGGAAACCTTTACCTTTTGAAGTACCAGTTACGTCAACAACATCTCCAGCTTCGAATGTGTCAACAGTGATTTCTGATCCAACTTCCAAGCCTTCAATGTTTTTGAATTCACGAATGAAGCGCTTAGGAGCTGTGTTAGCTTTCGCTACGTGGCCTTTGGCAGGTTTGTTGCTCAATACTTCGCGTTTGTCGTCAAAACCAACTTGAACTGCTTCGTAACCGTCTGTTTCAACAGTTTTAACTTGAAGCACAACGTTTGGAGTAGCTTCGATGACAGTAACAGGGATAAATTCACCTGCTTCAGTGAAGATTTGAGTCATTCCCACTTTTTTCCCTAAGATTCCTTTTGTCATGAGAAAATATTTCCTTTACTTTATTGTTTTTTCAAAAAGTTTTTAACGAGCGTTTTTTATGCTCAAAAAAGTTTTTAACGAGCGTTTTTTATGCTCAATCAAACTTTAAATTAAAGTTTGATTTCTACGTTCACACCACTTGGAAGATCAAGTTTCATCAAAGCGTCAACTGTTTTTTGAGTTGGGTTGATGATGTCGATAAGACGTTTGTGTGTACGCATTTCAAATTGTTCGCGAGAATCTTTATATTTGTGAGTCGCACGAATAATTGTGTAGAGACTACGTTCAGTTGGAAGTGGAACTGGTCCAGCAACTGTCGCACCTGTGCGAGTTGCAGTTTCTACGATTTTTTCAGCCGCTGTATCAAGCGTACGGTGTTCGTAAGCTTTCAAACGGATACGAATTTTTTTGTTTGCCATTTTTTCTCCTCTTTCGTCTATTTAAGATAATAGGCTAGCTCCTCAAGAAAACCAACACGGATTGCGTGGCAGTGCAACCAGGCGTGTCGCAACCTCTTGTATCATAGCTAAGCGCTGTATTTACAGCACCATAATATAATAACAAAAGAACCCACTCATTGCAAGGGATTTTTTAAGTTTTTTTCTTTTTTCTTTATTTTCTTTTTGACTAAACAAAAAAATCCACCTTCGATGGATTTTTTATCAACTTTCTTTAGTGTAGTCGTACCCCATGTGTTCATAGGCTTTAACCGTTGCAACACGTCCTGTTCGTGTTCGCATAATAAATCCTTTTTGAATTAGATAGGGTTCATACATATCTTCTACCGTTTCTCGCTCTTCAGCAATATTAACTGACAAGGTCCCTAGACCAACCGGTCCACCACCATACATCTCAATCATGGTTCGGAGAATTTTTTGGTCGACATAATCTAGTCCTTCATGGTCCACATCCAACATAGTCAACGCCTTGTCTGCAATCTTATCATCAATGATGCCATCACCCATAATTTGTGCATAGTCTCTCACACGCTTAAGTAGGCGGTTAGCAATACGTGGCGTTCCACGACTACGACGTGCTAACTCTAGGGCAGCCTCAGGTGTTATAGTCATATCAAAGATTTCTGAAGTGCGTTCTATAATTTCCTTCAAATCTGGTAACTCATAATATTCCATATGACCATTAATCCCAAAACGAGCCCTCAATGGATTTGACAACATACCTGCTCGTGTGGTTGCACCCACTAAAGTGAACGGTGGTAACTCTAGGTGAACACTACGACTTGTTTCACCTGCACCAATCATGATATCGATGTAGTAATCTTCCATAGCACTATAAAGTACTTCTTCCACTGCCATAGGCATTCGATGAATCTCATCAATAAATAAGATATCACCCGGCTCCAAGTCATTTAGTATGGCAACCAGGTCTCCAGCCTTCTCAATTGCTGGCCCAGACGTCTGCTTTAAATTGACGCCCATCTCATTAGCTATCACAAAAGCCATGGTCGTTTTCCCTAAACCTGGAGGACCAAACAAAAGAGTATGATCCAATGCTTCATCACGAAGTTTAGCTGCCTCTATAAAAATCTTTAATTGGTCCTTAACCTTATCTTGACCAATATATTCCTTAAAGTACTGAGGACGAAGGGTACGCTCAACATACTCTTCATCTCCTAGTAAATCATTATCTAATATTCTTGCCATAGGCTTATTTTAGCACAAAACAAAAAATGCAGTCAAAATTTGTCCATAAAAAAGAAGACAAGACTTGCCTTCTCTTTTGATTATTTCTTACCACCCTTAACTGGTGCCTTATCAGCTTTCTCTATAGCTTCTTTAATTGTCTTAGTATAGAGTTTAGCACCACGGTTAATAGAGTCGCTATCAGATCCAAAGTGAACCCCATCTGTACCATTCCAGATAGAAATATTTTCTTTAGCCACTTGATACCAGTCAGCAACCGTCACAAAGTCGTATTTCTTAGCCATCTCTAACTCATACTTACGTAACTGAATCAAAGATTGGGCCTCATTACCAGATTTACTACCATTATATGGTGTCACAAAGATAATATGGTGACCCTTAGGTAAATTCTTGATGATTTTATTAATAACGCCTTTATAGTCGTCAATCTCATTAACACCACCAGCAATGACAACATCCTTAGCAAGAGCATTACTATCCGCGTAATCTTTAAGCAAATCATTGATTGTTGATAGGTTACGACTGACAACTGCATCTATAGCGACATTATCAATACTTGATTCCAGCTGATCTTTTGATCTAAGAGCTACGGAGTCCCCTAAAACTGTCACTCCCTTATTCACACCAAATGAAGTAGCCTGACTGTTTTCCGCATTGGTACGCGTTAATTTCATCTTAGTCTGAGCTTGCGACAAACCATTAGCTTCTAAATCTTTCTCGAAGTTTCCTACAGCTGGCGCAAAGAGAGAAATAAGCACTGTAATTAAAGTAAGACCACTAAAAACATAAAGCACAATATGTCGGTACGGCGTCAAGTCTAAATCTATTCCAAAGAGACTGGCCTTTCTTCCTGCAATAAATGGCTCTATTATATAGTAGGAAAGTGTTGCGAAAACAATTGACAGAATCGTTGTCAGAATGACTGCAATAATATTATTGGTCAATTGACTAAAGATAATATATAGTGGCCAGTGAAAAAGATAGACACTATAGCTAATCTCTGCCAAATAACTAATAAGAGCAGGCTCTGATTTTCCAGGCAATTTCTCATGAAGGACACGGGCAGAGTAAATCATAACAGCCGTGAACAAACTAGCTAAAACAAAACCAAATAGATAGGTAATGCGTTCCTCAAAATGGAGAACTAAGCCCAACAATACGAGCAAGGCAAAACTTCCTACCATATAAAGGACTGTCTTTTTCAGAGTCCAAAGGCGTATATTTTTCTTGAACCTAGCGGTCGTTTCATACACACCTGAAAGTGTCGCAAAAAGCGAACCTAGGAAAAACGGATAGGCATGCGTAATTGACGAGAAATATAAGCGAGAAAAACTATCAACAAAGAAAGCACTAATAAACATTGATAGGAAACTCACCATAAAGCAGGCAAGAGATACCATAAAGACTAGGCTTCTAAATTTATTTTGATGTTTAACACGCTTAGCTAAGAACCAAAGCAAGGCACCCCAAAGAATATAATAGTGAACCTCAATAGCCAGACTCCATGTATGGAGGTAAATATGCTGGTTAAACTGGTTCTCATAATTTCCCCCGGTCAAAATCTCATAATAGTTAGTTACAAAACCGATAACAGAGGTGATTTGACGTCCAATACCTGCAATAAAATCATTTCGAACCAAGAGTGCCAAAGGGGTGCAGATAAGAACCATCAACACAAGTGGTGGTACTATCCGGTAGAAGCGTCGTCGCATAAAACCAAGGTAATCAATGCGATGCGTCCTAGATACCTCATCAATCAAAAGTGCTGTAATCAAATACCCTGAGAAGGTAAAGAAGACATCAACACCGATGAAGCCCCCAGGAAGAATACTTGGGAAGAAATGATAAATCAGAACCAAAAGAAGTCCTGTCACACGAATATAAGAAAACCAGTTAATTCTCATCCTTTAAAAATCCCCTGTTTAAATTTTCCTTTGTAGGTAACCTTATTTTCAGTAGTCAATTTTCCTTGACCATCGGCTTGACCAGACTTGAACTCTCCTTGATAAATCCAACCCTCATGAGATTTGAAGGTTCCTTGACCATTAAAGGAACCATTCTTAAATTCTCCCGTATAGGTATCACCATTATCATAGGTCAAAGTTCCTTGACCATTCAATCGATGGTTCTGCATCTGACCTTTATAGGCAATCTTAGTCCCATCAATCTTGATAGAATGTTGCGTTTTTATAGTCACCAAAAACAAGGACAGGGCGCATAAAATAATAACCCCTACTGTAATACGCTCAAATTGATTTCGGTCAATATCAATATTTTTAAAATCAAAATCCTTTAGTTGTTTAAAATTCATTGTCTATCCTTAATCCACTGTAACCAGTCTCGACAACCTGCAGTTACCAATTTATATGTTTCTTCAAAGTCACCTGTATACCATGGGTCCGGCACTCCACCAGGTCGGAAAAGCTTGATTTTATCGTCATAACGCCCTGCAGATATCTGTAAAAGATCCTCAACATTTGACTCATCCATTCCCACAACTAGATCAAAGAACTCAAAATCAGCCTGACTAATCTGTTGTGAGCCCTTGGAAGAGTCAAAAGGAATAGCATATTTCCTTAAAATCTTTTGGGTTCCTTGATGAACTGGATTTCCATGCTCCCATGAAGATGTCGCGCGACTTTCGATATGCAAAGACTTTTCTTGGTCCAGCTCTTTCATCACAAATTCTGCCATTGGGCTACGACAAATATTCCCCAGACAAACAAATACAATCTTATTCATTATTCACCTCTTGCCAAAACTATTAAGAGATATGCTCACTTATTTTCTTCGTCAAAATTATGAACACACTTTTAAATCATGAAAGTAGGTTCTCATTAATTTTCATTTAATCAATCCATATTATACCGAAAAACTAATCAAATAGAAAGGTTTCTTTCCTAATCATATCGAAAAATTAGTAACCTTTTTTAACAGTTGCAACATTCATATTAATCTATATGTTTAAGGCGTGAGAAAAGAGAACCTAGTTTCCTAGATTCTCCTTTTGTTGGCTTTAGATATTTGACCAAACACTTTCAAGGATGTTTGTTTGTTCACGTCCTGGTCCTACAGAGAAAGTAGAGATACGTACACCTACCAATTCACCAACACGACGAACATAATTACGAGCATTTTCAGGAAGCTCATCTAAACTACGACAACCTGTGATGTCTTCTTCCCAACCTGGCAATTCTTCATAGATTGGTTTACAACGTTTCAGTTGCTCAAGACTAGCTGGGTAGTGATCAATACGCTCACCATCAAGGTCATAAGCTACACAAATTTTTACAGTGTCAAGACCTGAGAGAACATCGATACAGTTCAAGCTGAGGTTTGTGATGCCTGATACACGACGACTATGGCGCATCACCACTGAGTCAAACCATCCTACACGACGTGGACGTCCTGTTGTTGTTCCATATTCATGACCAACTTCACGGATGCGTTCACCAACTTCATCAAATAACTCAGTTGGGAAAGGACCATCACCAACACGACTCGTATAGGCCTTACATACACCGACTACCTTATTAATTTTAGATGGACCAACACCAGAACCGATTGTAACACCACCCGCAACTGGGTTTGATGACGTTACAAACGGGTAAGTACCTTGGTCAATATCAAGCATAACCCCTTGAGCTCCTTCAAAGAGGACACGTTTACCTGCATCAAGAGCGTCATTCAAGATAACGGATGTATCTGTGACATATTGCTTAATTTGTTGTCCGTAAGCGTAGTATTCTTCAAAAATCTCATCGAATGATAATTCTTCAGCTTCATACATCTTACTGAAAAGACGGTTTTTCTCAGCTAAGTTCGTTTTCAAACGATCAGCAAAGATTTCTTTGTCCAAAAGGTCTGCAATACGGATACCTACACGCGCAGCCTTATCCATATAGGCAGGACCAATACCTTTGTTAGTTGTACCAATCTTATTGTCACCTTTGGCGGCTTCTTGCAGTTGATCAAGTTTAATATGGTACGGCAAGATAACGTGTGCGCGGTCAGAAATACGAAGGCTCTCTGTTGACACACCTTCTGCATGAAGATATTCCAACTCTTTGACAAGTGATTTAGGATTGACCACTACACCGTTCCCGATAACAGAGATTTTCTCTGGGAAGAAAATACCTGATGGAATCAAGTGCAATTTAAATTTCTTACCATCGATAACAATCGTGTGACCTGCATTGTCTCCACCTTGATAACGTGCGATTACTTCGGCATCTTGACTTAGGAAATCTGTAATTTTCCCTTTACCTTCATCACCCCACTGGGTACCCACAACAACTACTGATGTCATATTATTTTGATAACGGACAGCTCCACCTTTACGAGGCTGTCCCCACCTTTCTTGAAAAACTTCACGGTGGGAATTTCACCCACAAGTTTCGCGTTACAGTTTATTATAGCAGAAAAAAGGCTATTTGTTCAACGTTGAAAGCGCTTCTTACGAAATATTCTGACAGTTATGTCTCGGTTTGCGACTGGTTGCTTACTGTGTATTTTATGTAAAACTACCAGCTATTTTATGACTAAATAATTCTACTAGCTATTTAACCTGCTTCATATAATGATTTAACTGCCTTTGATTCTTTAAAATAATTGTCTTGTCAGAATAATTTTTAACAACTACATTATATTGCTCGACATATTTTTTAGAACGTCCGTCTAATAAAATCCATTTCACAAATGCAAAATCAAATTTTTCATTACAGTCTTCTGCTATGCTAGGACGTGTCTTTCCCCTATATGTTAAATAGCGCCTAAATGCCCGATAGAGACAATTAACTCTGTTAAAGTTGAAATAGACAATACAGTCAGCTTCCCTCATGCGTTCTTCATAAAGACAGGCCGAGTAATTCCCTTCAATAATCCAATCACGTTGTAGCATAAATGTTGATATATCGTCAGTCATTTCATCAACTGTTCGCTCTTGCCAATTTGATGTGAAATGAATTTTATCTAAATGAAGAACCTCACAATTGTAGTGTTGACCTAAAAAGTTTGCCAAAGTAGACTTTCCAGAGCCGCTATAGCCAATGATTGCAATTTTCAATACAGGTCTCCTTTTTCAATTCTGTTTCCTGACTAATATCATAACACAAAGCATATATCTTAGAAGGAATTATCATTTGGAACAACTCTCGTTTGGACAAACAAGCACGTAAAGTTCTGTTTAAAGTGAGTTCTTTCTTAGAAAAATAAAAAAAAGAGACCTACAATCAAGTCTCTTTTCGATATTAAGCTGCCCCCTACATGGATTTGTAAGAACTTTTCATATTGAAAATAAACAAAAATGTTGAAATATAGCTGATTTTAGGGAAATACTTTTAGGTGTTTTCAATGTCAGGATTTAAAAATGGGGCAAAAGTGGGGCAAAAACGAATGACTCGTATTTTGTTTGAAAACCTATAATACCTAATGATTATGCTATTCTAGATATATAGTTTTGTTATAAATAAATGTCAGTGCGAGATCAAATTGGAGGATAAAATGGAAAAACAAATTAATGAAAAAAAAGCCTTGGTTCCCAAAGCTTTTTTATGTTATAAACTCATTAAAAGAACCCCCAGTTAGATTTGGAATATTTTTTATTCTGTGTCACATAAAAATAAATAAAATGAATGGCTATAGCTAGAGCGAAGATGGTTGCAATACTCAGCACTATTGTAGGATTCGAAGCGAAAACCAAAGAGAGAATCAAGGCAGCCAGATAGAGTGTCGCTTGAGCACAGTAGTAACTTCTCGAATAGCGAAGATAGTTTTTGTTATAGGGCCCATTTGCTAGGACAGCAGCTTGGAAGAGGCCAATTCCGATATAAAAGAAGCTGATTGCAACGAGAAGATTAGCCTCAGGATTCAGAAGAAAACCCATCGAAACTGTCATCAACATAAGCCCAATGAAAATAGGATAGTGACTATAAATTATAAATAATCCCTTTTGATTGGATCCTTCGTCAATAGCATGGTCAAATTCACCAAAATAAAACAAGAACAGAGAAAGCATGATAACGAAATTAAGAACCGAATATATCGAGAAATTCTCAACTGTAAAGAAGTTAACTAGCCCAATAACCATCTCTCCAAACGTAATAATGACAAGAAGGGAGACGCGCTCGATTAAATGGGGAAGATTTACTTGGAAATGCTCATCTTTAGTAATCAAGAAAATTGGCACAATAAATGTTAGCAGAATACTAGCAATAAAGATATAGACTCCAACGTAAATAGGAAAAAGAGCTGCCAGATAGACTCCTAAGCTTTGTAGACCTGTCAACCATAGAAAACCTTTGATACTTTCCCGATCAGCACTATCGGTTGATCCTCTAAAAAACTGAACCAAATATTGAAAAAATAAGGTAAGGGTTAATGTGCCAACAGCCCAACAGGTATGATAGTACCATTGTTGCCAATTGTATCCAATCATATTGGATATAAAGAGCATAAGTCCCATGTTGATAAACATGATTACCATGTTAAATAACGAGTTTGTTCCATAGCGATTGGTATAAATGGTTTGAATCATCCAGGAATTGATGATAACCATGACAGAGATGAAGAAATCAAGTAAAGAGTCCCAAGCCAAAACACCGTTATGAATAGGGTGAATTAAAGCAGTTGCTTTTGAAATTGCAAAAACAAACACTAGGTCATAAAATAGTTCTGAAAATTCTACACGTTTATGCTTAATAAGAGTTGCCATCTTAAGACCTTTCTATTCTAGAAGTACAATTTATTATAACAGAAAATGGTAATGAGAGAAAAGGAGATGCTTAAATAACTTCATGTGACGCGAATTGTCAAAACCTTGGAGCACATTTACCTCATGTACCAACTCACAGGCAGAGTGTTTGATGATTGATAATGAAGAATAAGATTTTACAATAGAAAAGCGAGGATATCCTCGCTTTTTTTATTTAATCTAATAGCTCCTTATTTTCAATTAAGAGCTCTAGTGGAGATTTATCTCTTGCTTCAATAAAACCAGGTTCATATTGGGTATGAAGTGTTCTTTTCTGAGAAGTTGGATCAAT
>NZ_KV791075.1:0-115566 GCF_001807855.1 Streptococcus sp. HMSC10E12 | reverse complement strand
GTCACCCACTACAGTTGACAAGGAGCCAGAAAAACTCCTTTGGATTCATTTATCCAAAGGAGTTTTATTACGTTTTAGACTAAAATAATCTGGCACCGGATCATCTCCAGTCTCTGATAAAGGGTGACATCTTAAGATACGGGCAATTCCCATAAGAACTCCCTTTAAACCGTGCTTTTCTATTGCTTGGATCATATAAACCGAACAAGTTGGACGAAAACGACAAGACGGTGGAAATAGGGGAGAAATCCATCTCTGATAAGCCCTGACCAAGGCAATCAGAAATCTTTTCATTATTTGACCTTATTGACAGCAGCGTTATGAAGCTGGCTGATTTCTTTCTTATTTAGACGGCGTGATTCACCTGGACGAAGCCCTGTCAAATCAAGGGTTCCAAAACGGGTACGAGACAACTTATCAACGAGCAAGCCCACTGATTCAAACATTTTCTTAACCTGGTGGTTACGCCCTTCATGAATTGTCAATTCAACAACTGAACGGTTCTTTTCATGGTCTACTTTGATAATATTGTAACGTGCTGGCTTGGTTTTCTTGCCATCAATGACCACACCACGAGTTAATGGACGGAGGTTCTCCTTGGTCGCAATACCCTTGACACGCGCCAAATAAACCTTGTCAATCTCATTACGTGGGTGAATCATTTTATCGGTAAAGTCACCATCATTAGTCAAAATAAGAAGACCAGTCGTATCCCAGTCAAGACGACCAACAGGATAGATACGTTCCTTAACGTGGGGCATGAGGTCAATCACCGTCTTACGATTTTTCTCATCAGATACCGAAGAAATAACCCCTCGTGGTTTATTAAGAAGATAATAGACCTTCTCTTCATTATAAATTGGGCTACCATTTACCTCAACAATGTCACCATTTTTGACAATGGTTGCCAATTCCGTAACGGTCTTACCATTTAGGGTCACACGACCTTCTTTAATCAGTTCCTCAGCCTTACGACGGCTGGCCACACCAGCGTGGGCAATATATTTATTAATTCGCATTCTTTTTCTACAGCTTAAGCTGTATCCTTTCTACCTAGCATCTCTGCTATGTTTCTTTATTTTTAATGATTAGTTTCAACAAGGTTGACTCTTAATTGTCCAAGTCCTCAAGCTCTTCTGAAGCATCTTCCCTAAAGAGACTCGTTTCCTGCTCTTCAAGCTCTAGTTGATCAATGGCCACAAGTTCGTCTAAACTGTTAATCCCCATATAGTCTAGGAAATAATCAGTAGTCGCATATAGGTTAGGACGACCGACAGCATCTTTTTTACCAGCTTCTTGAATGAGATCAAAGGCTTGAAGTTTAGCAATAGCACCACTAGAATTAACACCTCTAATGTCATCGACTTCAGCACGTGTAATAGGCTGTTTATAAGCAACTATAGAGAGAACCTCGAGACTCGCTCGGGATAGACTTTGGTTGATTGGCGTTTTAGAATAATCACGAAGGAGACTTGCAAAATCTGGCTTAGTCACCAGCTTATAGGTATTTGACGATTCCAATAAACAAAGAGCTGAATCCTCATCTGCCTCGTACTTGGCTTGCAATTTCTCCAAAGACTGAGTCAGACCCGTCACTGGCATTTCTAAGAGCTGCGCCATAGTACGTAGACTAAGACCATCTTCACCTGCCACAAAAAGTAAAGCTTCTAATCGTGCTAAGTGACTACTCATTCGTCCATTCCTTTCTTAGTGTGATTGTTCCAAAAATTGTTTCCTGTTGTACTGATATGCGATGTACCTTAATCAATTCAAGAGTTGCCAAAAAGAGGGTGATTACTTGATTCATATCTTTAGCATCGGTGAAAAGTTCATCTAAATGTAGCTCATTTTTTGAGCCGAATGCTTCCTCAATAATCAGCATCATGTCTTCAATCTTATAATCGTCACGCGCAATGGTCGTGTGATTGCGACGAATTTCTTCCTGCTTTTCAGCCATGATTTTTGAAAAAGCCAAGAAAATGTCTTGAATGGTCTTATCCTGATTCAGCGTCACATCTTCATAAACCAATTCAACTTTTGGTTTTGAAAAATACTGAGCTCGTACCTCATGCTGCTTAGCCAACTCTTGACTAGCTGCTTTGAAGCGTGCATATTCTTCCAATTGACTCAAGAGCTCTAGTTCTGGATCATCTGCTTCAGGCTCAGCTTCCACCACTGTGGGCAGAAGCTTACGACTCTTAATCAGCATGAGCTGACTGGCCATAAGCATATATTCCCCAGCAACTTCAAGCTTCATGGCTTGCAAGGTTGCCAAATAAGCCAAGTATTGCTCGATAACCTCAACAATGGGAACATCGTAAATGTCTACCTCATACTTAGAAACCAGATGGAGCAACAAATCCAGTGGCCCCTCAAAATCTTTTAACTTAATATCCATTAGGTTTTATAGTATTTCTCCAAGGTCACTGGACTTTTTAGTCCCAGTAAACGAGCAAGTTCAAAGGCGCCCGTTCCCTTTTCAATCTGTCTAAGAATAAATTGCTGACGCAAGACTTGAGCGGTTACATTCGATAAGCCACAGTCACTAACATAAGTCTGGATTTGCTTATACAGCCATTGTCGAGTATAGACCTTACCCAAAAGCAAGCCCTGGCTGTTCGCATCTTTAATAGCCAACAAATACTGCTTCACATCTGCTTCAAGTCTGAGAACACGCTTAGTGCTTCCCTTGGCCACAGTTACAACACCAAAATCCAAGTCAATATCGGACCAGTCCAACTCCAAAATCTCTGAAGGTAAGAGCCCCAACTCTAGAATCAGCAGACAAGACAGCTTACCAACCCCTTCACGCCCCTCATAAAGCGATGAAAAATCCAGTATTCGCAACTTATCCTCCTGAGAAGGTATTGTAACCGTCTCTGATAATTTGAAAAATTTCTCTAATTCACCCTTTTGATAGAGGTATAGCAAAAATTGATTGACCGCAGAGCGCTTACGCTTTTGTACAGATGGCTTCCATTCCTTCAGTTGGTTTTCATAGAGCTTAAGACTGGTTTGATCAATTTGTCCTGAAATCGACGTTGCAAACTGCTTAAGATCATAAGCATAAGCTTGCTTTGAACTCTCCGAAATGACCTTAGTAGCCAGAAAATCAGTGATCTGAGTTGTCAGTTGTTTTTGGAATGATGATATAGTCATGTGTAAAGTCATGTAAGAGGCTATTAACCGCCTTTAGAATCGATTTTCGTGTGATAATTCCTTTGAAAATGCCTTGGCTGTCAACCACAGGAAGGAAAGGATTATTAACTAGCTTATGCATTACCTCATTTAGATTGGCATTATCTTCCACTGTTTCCACGACATCTGATGTCATCGGTCCGATATCACGGTTAACCATCTCCCACTCTTGCAAGTTATGTTCATCTTGATATCGCTTAATATCCGTCAAAGATATGGTCCCAAGATAATGCTTATCCTTAGTCAAAACGGGAACGCGCGAATAACCATTGCTTGTCAAAAGCAAGACCACATGATCAGCGTTGTGACTATCAATAAAAATAGCAACCTGATCTGATGGAATTAAATAATTATCTAAATGAGCCAACAAAAAATCTTCAAATTCTTTAGCAATCATCGTTCAAATTCCTGTGTAAGTTCTGAATAAAGTTCATGGTCACGTGTGTAATATTCTACACGAATTTTTGCACTGTTTATAATCACCTTAGCGTAAAGTTTCTCATGGATAGGACCTCGTGGCTGTGAAACAGATCCTGGGTTGATAAACACTGTCTTACCATTTCGCCAAGCTGCTGCCGCATGCAAGTGGCCATAGAGACAAATATCTGCATCCTCTTGTTGCGCCCAAAGATCCAACTTGTCCCAGGTAAAATTAATGCCATAAAGATGACCATGTGTTTGTGCAATAATCACATCACCAAGTTTAACGACCAAACGTTCTGGATAACCTGAATCATAATCACAGTTACCACGAACCACATGGATACCTTCCCAAACAGGATCACTTGATTCTAACTCAGAATCTCCATTGTGGAAAATAGCATCTACCTTCCCTTGATAACGATTTTTTATATCTACTACAATATCACGTTCTCCATGGGAGTCGCTCATTACGATTATTGTTTGTTCTGCCATGCTGGGAAGACCTCCATAAGTTTCTTAACAGCTTGTCCACGGTGAGATTGTTCATTTTTCTCTTCTGCAGAAAGCTCTGCTGCCGTTTTCCCCGTATTACCAACTAAAAAGAGTGGATCATAACCAAAACCATTGTCACCTTTAGGTTCTCGGCCAATATAACCCTTCCAGTCGGCATCAACAACCAAACTATCACGTCCAGGGGCCGCAACAACTAGGGTTGTATGGAAGTTCGCAGTACGTTTGCTATCATCAAGCACCATAGCCAGCTCGTGCAATAATTTAGCATTATTTTCAGCATCCGTAGCATCAGGACCTGCAAAGCGTGCAGACCAAACTCCTGGTAAACCTCCAAGAACATCTACCTGCAAACCAGAGTCATCTGAAAGGACCATTTTACCAGTTAATTCAGAAATGGTTTCCGCCTTCAAGCGTGCATTTTCTTCAAAGGTCATACCCGTTTCAGCAACTTCAGGAAGGTCTGGATAATCATTAAGATTCTCTACCTTAATGCCTAGTTTTCCAAATAGTTTACGAAATTCCTTGGTTTTTCCTTCATTGCGTGTCGCAATCAATAGGACATCACCAAAGTCTGATTTGTTATCAGAACCAAAGAAATCACTCAAGGCGACACCCTCTCTAGGCACATGCACATAGACAAGCTTATCTCCTTCACTAACTACCAAAGCCCCTTGATGTTGCGTAACAGCTAGGTCACGACCAGTTTCCTCTTTCAAGCAATCCAAAATAAAGGATACTAAGCGAAGGTCTGAAGAATGTTTAGCAATATGTAACTGAAGGCCACTAACAGCCAAAACGTTAGTCAAGGCTTGGAAAAAGTCAACAAATTGTTCATAGGCCTCATCACCACCAAAACAAGTCAAGTGATTGTAGCTTCCAAAACTAGCCAAATACCAGTCTTGTTCGTCTTTATATTCAAAAATTGATTTAGTCATTTTCTAACTCCTTGTCCAAATCGACATGTTGGACAGCAACTTCTTCACCCAGCCATTGTTCTGCGATTTCTTTAAAACCAAGCACACTAGCCGTGGTGTAATATTCTTCCGTCTTGTCTTCGACTTCACGGCTACGATTAATCTCAAAATAATTGAGCAAAACAGAAACATCACGAACTGTTTCCGCCCCGCTATCAATTAGCTTGACACTTGGCCCCATAACATTTTGGATGATAGGACGTAAAAGTGGGTAATGGGTGCAACCCAAAACCAAGGTATCTACCTTACCGACTAAAGGTGCCATACTTTCATAAACAATCTTTTTAGCCACACTTGAGTTAATTTCATTGGATTCAACAATAGGGGCAAAGCGAGGACAAGATAAACTCAAGACATTCATTTGTGGTGCCAAATGCTTAATTTTTTGTTCATAGATGTTAGAGGCAATCGTCATTGGAGTCCCAATGACACCAATATGACCCGATTGGCTAGACTTAATAGCCGCACTAGAACCAGGCAAAACCACACCTAGCACTGGGATATCCAAGGCTCCTTTGATTTCCTCCCAAACTACTGCTGTTGCCGTATTACAGGCAATAACAATCATCTTTACATCTTTGGTCAGAAGGAATTTAACCAACTGCCAGGTATACTGTCTGATTTGTTCTGCCGGTCTAGGACCATACGGTGCCCTAGCAGAGTCTCCAATATAAACAATAGACTCGTGAGGCAACTGACGTTTAAGTTCACGTACCACTGTCAGTCCTCCGACACCAGAATCTAAAAATCCTATAGGTCGATTATCCATCTTGCCTCCTTATCCCCTAGGTTACATGTAAAAAGCTGAGATTCACGTCCCAGCTCCCCACCATTATTTTTTCTTTTTCTTGCTATCTGCAAGTGCTTGTTTTTGTTGTTTGATAATTTGGTTATATGTTTGACGCACTTTTGCTTCATTTGGTTTTTGACCCGCAGCTGACATCATGGTACGAACAGCGTCCACATTCAAACGAGGATTTTCAGCCAATTCTTTCTCCATTTGTTTGCGGGCAAAGTAAGCGCCTCCATAAAAACCACCCAAAAGGGCTACAAAAACAAGAATAATCCAAAGGACGGTGTTCATAAATTCATTTCTCCTATAACGTTGATTTACCTTATATTATAGCAAAAATGGCCCCTACTGACAAATAAGACGTTGATTCTTAAAAACGTCTAGAAAAATAGTTTTTTCGTTTAAAATACCGATAAAATGAGACTTTCAGTATTTTTCACTTACAACTGTAAAGGACTTGTAAGATTTCTAGAAAAAAAATAGGTTATTATATAAGTTGTGGAATTATTATTATGTTTATATAAAGGGGTTTATTTATGCTCAAGGAAGCAACTATTTCCGAACGAAAAATTGTCAACGCATTTATTGAACTCTTAGAGGAGAGTTCACTCGAACAAATCAGCATCACAGATATCATCAAGAAGGCAAATCTCAGCAGACCGACCTTCTACTACTACTATTCAAATAAGGAAGATTTGGTTGAAACAACCTTCTCAAAGATTTTAGATAAAATCTCAAGTATTCTTCAGGAAGACATGACCTACCAAGAAGGTGTTGTCACTGAAATGCTACGATATCTTAAGGAAAATCAAAAACTCTGTCTCACCTTGATGACACACATTCCAAACATCAATGAGATGATTCGTGAATTCATTATCGAGACTATCCTTAACTCTGATATTGAAAATGTTACAGAACTCATGGAACAAAGCTATCATATCCCTGCCAAATATTCATTGGAAGTTTATGTTAGCACCATTGTTACCATTTTAACACTATGGCTCAAAGAAGACTGTATCGAATCCCCTGAGGAGTTAGCCGATATCATTCTTGAAGCTGTCATCATTAAAGTAAAATAAGCTAGAGCCTTTAAGGCCTAGCTTATTTTTTGTTAAATATCAAAATCAAAACCATCAAGAGTGGCAAAGTAATCATTCATCGTCTCTGCACGACGAATCATACGAGCTGTGCCATCTTCTTGGTAGAGAATTTCTGCAGAACGAAGACGTCCATTATAGTTGTAACCCATTGAGAAACCATGAGCACCTGTGTCGTGGATAACCAATGTATCTCCAATACGAGCTTCTGGCAATTCACGGTTCTTAGCAAACTTATCATTATTTTCACAAAGTGAACCTGTCACATCAACTACTTGAATGTCACCATCTGGATTAGTCATATTCGTTATGTGGTGGTAGGCATCGTACATAGCTGGACGAAGCAAGTTAACCGCAGAAGCATCTACACCAACATAGCGACGATAAGTGTCCTTAATATGAAGAACCTTAGTCACGACAAGGCCATGAGGTGCTGTCATGAAACGCCCAAGTTCAGTGTAAATACTAATGTGTCCAAGACCATTCGGAACAAGGATTTCATCAAATTTAGCATGAACGCCTTCACCGATAACGGCAATATCATTTTGTTTATTGGCTGGTGTGTAGTCCACTCCAACACCACCTGATAAGTTGATAAAGTCAAGACTAACACCAAGTTCATTCTTGATTTCTACCGCCAATTCAAACAGTTGAGCAGCCAAGGTTGGGTAATACTCATTCGTTACTGTATTTGACGCTAAGAAAGCATGCAAACCGAATGATTTCACTCCTTTTTCTTTAAGGTAGGCATAGCCTTTGAAGAGCTGTTCCTTAGTCATCCCAAATTTTGATTCTTCAGGATGATCCATGATATCAGTACCGAGAGAGAAGACGCCCCCTGGGTTAAAGCGCAAAGAAAGGGTTTCAGGAAGTCCTGCAGCCTCTTCCAAGAAAAAGATATCTTCGTAAGCATCAAGGTTAATTGTCGCATTAATATCACGAGCGTAAACAAACTCTTCTGCACGTGTATCATTAGACGTAAAGCTAATGGCACTACTATCAAAACCAATTTTCTTACTCATGACAAGCTCTGTATCGGTCGCACAATCGACACCACACCCTTCTTCCTTCAAGATTTTGAGGATTGCTGGATTAGGTGTAGCTTTTACAGCAAAGAATTCTTTAAAACCTGGATTCCACGAAAAGGCTGCGTTAACTGCACGCGCTGTTTCACGAATACCTTTTTCATCGTAAATATGGAAAGGTGTTGGAAATTCTCCAGTGATTTGTTCAAGTTTATCAGCCGTAATAAAAGGTGTTTTTGTCATTTGATTCTCCATTTTTTACAATAGTAATCCTATTATAGCATAAGAAAAGGCTTGAAACCCAATTTTCTAATAATCTCAAGGCATATTTCATGATACAATAGACCTATAACCTAAATAAAATAATGGGGGATTATTTATGAAAAAATATCTTTACTCTGGGGCTCTTGCTCTAGCAGCCATCTTAACGCTCTCAGCATGTGCCAAACCAAAACTTGATGCCAAGCTTTCTGTTAACGATATTGTCTATATGTCAGGAAGCGACCTCAAGCTCAAGGATGACCAAACCCTAGTCGAAGTTTCATTCAAACTCGAGAATACTTCGGAAGATATGGAAAATGAGCTCAAAACATCTGCTAAACAATTCTACCTCAAAGATAAAGATGGTAAAAAAGTCACAGCAAGCAAGCTCGATAAGGGCGACCTACCTACTCTCTTCAATAAAAATAAGAACGTAGAGGACGCTACAGATGACTTTGGGAAGCTTGAAGCTGACGACTACAAGACTGTCTCCCTCTTTTTCGAAGTTAACAACGACGAAAGCTATAAACTCTATTTTGAATCAAAAGATGAGAAAACAGAGGGACAAACAGTTTCTACTAACCTAAAAGATTTCGATGGTAAAACAACTACCAATGTTAAAAAGGCTATTGACGCTTATTTCAACGCAGTTCTTCTAGGTGGTGAAAGCAAAGACTACAGTAAATTTGTTTCTAACGACTTGGATAAAGCCAAGGGTGAACTTAACCAATATTTCTCAGATAGCCTTCAATACAGCTATGATGATACTGATCATATCAAACCAACCGGTGATGAAATTCCAAAAGTTTTTGGTTGGGTCCAAACTGCTAACCGTGAACGCGGTAGCTACACTGTTGATAACATTATCGTCGCTAAAGATAAAGCAGAGTTTAACGTCAGCATGTCAACTATCAGTATGAAAGCTGCAGACGATGCCTATGGTGCTAATCACCCAAATCTCACAGATGACCTTAAAAACTACCTACAAAGCAATGGTGCTAACGCTGGAAATGTCGACCAACTAACAAGACAATACTACATGGAAACTTACCTACCGAATTCAATCAAAGAAGTAAGCCCATCAGCACCAAAGACAGAAGGAACAAATATTTTTGATAATTACTCAGTCGAGCTTACTAAAAAAGACGACAAGTGGGCCTTCCCAGATAAAGATAGCTATGTCGGAAAATGGGAGTACTATCCACTCTTCTACGCTTACACAGGTCAGCAAGGGACAATTACAAAAAACTATTAGACATTAAAAAAATCAGCCATCTGGCTGATTTTTTTACTAATTACGTCTAGCAAAGAGTCGCAAGATATTCAAGAATAAGTTAATGAAATCCAAGTAAAGACTAAGTGCCATAGAAACTGCCCATCCATCTGTGACTTGACCATTGGCACCGTAGTAAACCTTTTTAATCAACTGGTTATCGTAGGCAATTAAACCAGAGAAAATAAGAATTGATACAATACTAATCACAAAACTCATCATGCTACTTGCAAAGAAAATATTAATCAAGCTAGCCACAATAATCCCAATCAAGGCTGCCATAAGGAACTTAGCCATGCCTGATAGATCTCGCTTAATGCTAACTCCGATAAGGGCCATGATAAAGAAAACAATGGCAGTGCTAAGGAAGGCTTGAAAAACTATGGCTTGCGTGTATTGAACGATGATAAAACTAAGTGTAAATCCATTCAAAGCGGAATAAACCAAAAATAAAGGTAGGGCTGCAGGTGTATTTCTTCGTGCAGCACCGCTAGCCAAAAAGACCAAACCAAACTCTAAAAAGAGGGCTGCCATGTAAACCCAAGAATGATTCATGAGAATATTGACAAAAACATGTGAGAGAGGAAAGAGCATCAGATAAGAAATGACTGCTGAAAGTCCCACTCCTATACCGACAAGGCCATAAATCTTTCCGAAAAAGCGGCTTAAGCCCGCATCACTAGTCGTATAAATTGCATTTGATTCCATAGTTATCTCCTAAAAATAATGAATTATTGGTGGTGGCTTTGTAGGGTCTTACGACGGAAAAACTTACGATTTTTAATTCGGTTTCGTAAGGGTGTCGCCGCTTCTTTAACCGCCCAATACTTATCCACCATCGTAACAATATAAGATTCCTTATACTTCGGCGGTGCAATCGTTGCTCCCCACATATGCTTGAGGATAATATCCTCTTCTTTTTTGTTTAGATTAACAAGCTTTCTGGCATTACGAACAGCAATACGTGGGTGTACCCAAGCATGACTCTTATTAAATTTAGTTACTCGCCAATCATAATAGAAAAAATCATGTAAGAGACCGCCTCGAGCAGTACTCTTGGCATCCCAGCCAAATTTTTTAGCAATCTTATAGCTGGTGTAACTAACATTAACCGAGTGTTCTAAACGTGTCGAATGATGGTGCTGTACAATCCCATCCAATTTTTGAAAACGTGGGTGTGAAATCAAATGTCCCACAACTTCCATGAATTCTTTATCATCTTCTGGTCGTTTCATAATAATACCTCATTAATGTTTCTAATGCTTCTTCATTATACCACTAGTGCTTAAAATTACTTTAAAAGTCAGTTGTTTTCTCCTAAAATCATCCTTGAGACCTAGAGACTAAACATGAGAATTCCTGCTGCAACAGCAACATTCAGACTCTCCGCCTGACCTGGCATGCTAATATGTACGAGTTGATCAGCAGACTCAGCCATATCCTGACTAATTCCCTGACCTTCATTTCCCATCACTAAGGCAAAATTGCCATCTGTCTTAACTGCTTTATAGTCAACAGAAATATCTGAGAGAGTCGTTGCCAAAACAGGTACCCCTTGCTTTTTGCAAGCCTCAACCATGTCAAGAATAGGTCCACGATAGATTGGAAGATGGAAATGACTTCCCTGCATAGAACGCAAGGTCTTCTGATTATAAATATCAGCTGATTTATCTGACAAAAAGACTCCGTCATAACCTGCGGCATCCGCTGTGCGAATCATTGTTCCTACATTGCCAGGATCCTGAACATCCTCCAAGAGAAGATACTTCCCTGAGAGAGATTCTGGCAAGGCTTGAGATTGTTTAGCAACTTCTGCCACAATCCCTTGGGGGGTCTGGGTTTCACAGAGCTCCTTGAGCACCTCTGGACTAACCAACTTCACCTTAACCATATTAGCCACACGATTAGCCATTTCCTCAAGCACGAAAACTTGAAGAATATCGGCACCACTTGCCTTTGCTTCCTCAAAAAGATGCCATCCTTCTAAAAGATAGCTAGTTTTACGGTGCTTGCGCTGCAATAATTTTCTAGCAGATTTAATGCTAGCATTTTGCTTTGATTGAATGATTTCCATACACTCATTATAGCAGAAATTCCTTGATAAATCTTGGACTTGACCGACTTTATAGCAAGGATTATACTAAAGGAAAGAGCTTTCAAAAGGAGGTCGTGGACCATGCAAAAAGTAAGATTATTAGTCTCAGGAAGAGTCCAAGGTGTTGGTTTTCGTTATTCAACCTATGCTCTAGCACTAGATATTGGAGATATATACGGTCGGGTTTGGAATAATGACGACGGAACTGTTGAAATCCTAGCTCAGTCAGAAAATCCTGCTAAGTTAGCTAAATTTATTCAAGAAGTTCGAAAAGGACCTTCAAAATGGTCTAAAGTAACCTATGTCGATGTGACCATGGCAAACTTCTCAAATTACAGCGATTTTCGGATGGCTAATTAAGAGGAAGCCACCGTTTTTAGCTTGTTCTCTTTCTTAAAAAAAGGTAAAATAGACAAGTATAACTAAAAAACAAAAGGAATGATATTGTGAATAAAAATCAAAAACGTCTAGCCCTGATGGGGCTTGCTGCCAGCATGCTACTCTTCCTATCAGGATGTGTGAGCCTTGATAAGTCTGGTAATCCTACTGGTTGGGTCTGGAACCTCCTTGGTCGCCCTATGAGCCACGTCATCACCTACTTCGCAGATAATCTTGGTCTCGGCTTTGGTCTTGGTATTATCTTTGTTACCATCATTGTTCGTTTGATTATCTTGCCACTTGGTCTTCACCAATCTCGTAGCGCAGCCTACCAATCAGCAAAACGTGAATACCTTGCGCCTATCTTGGAACCAATCAACGAACGTTTGCGTAACGCTGAAACTCAAGAAGAAAAAATGGCTGCCCAGTCTGAACTCATGCAAGCTCAGCGTGAAAACGGTCTAAGCTTGATGGGTGGTGTCGGCTGTCTTCCTCTATTAATTCAGTTCCCATTCTTCTCAGCACTCTACTACGCAGCACGTTACACTCCTGGTGTACTTCAAGATAACTTCCTCTGGTTTAACCTTGGTCACCGTGACTTCCCATTGATTATCATCATTGCAGCTCTTTACTACTTCCAATCTTGGTTGTCTATTCAACAAGTTCCTGAAGAGCAACGTAAACAAATGGCAGCGACGATGTACAGTATGCCGATCATGATGATTTTCTTTGGTATTAGCTCACCTGCAGCCGTAATCCTCTACTGGTTCGTTGGTGGTATCTTCTCTATTATCCAACAGTTGATTACCAACTACATCATCAAACCTCGCTTGAAAGAAAAAGTGGCTGAAGAGTTCAAAAAGAACCCTCCAAAAGCACCTCGTACAACACCAATCAAGCGTAAAGATGTAACACCAAAAAATACTCAAGCAATTGCAAGTAAACCAAAGAAAAACCGTAACGCCGGTAAGCAAAATCGTAAATAAGCTACAAAGCACTCTTGGTATTTGCCAAGAGTGCTTTTCTTATAGATTAATTCAGACCAGCCTAACTCCTAATAGCGCCGGTAACCAAAAAGGGAGTGAGACAGAACAACTGTTTTGTCTCACTCCCACTAGTTTCAAATATTGGACACCTTAATGCCAACAGTCACTTAGGCTGTTTTTTCTACACTAAGGATTTCTACAGAGTAGCTACCTGCTGGTGATTCGATAGCGACTTTGTCGCCAACTTTCTTACCAATCAAGGCTTGAGCAATTGGGCTTTCATTTGAAATCTTACCTGAAAAGATGTCAGCACCGGCTGCACCAACGATATGATAAGTATCTTTGTCGTTTGTACCAACTTCTTGAACAACAACAGTTTTACCAATTGCAACCTCGTCATTAGCAACAGCATCACTATCAACGATTTCTGCATAACGAATTTTTGTTTCAAGAATCTGAATTTGTCCTTCAACAAAGGCTTGCTCGTCTTTGGCTGCTTCATACTCAGAGTTTTCTGAAAGGTCACCATAAGAACGTGCAATCTTAATACGTTCTACAACTTCTGGACGACGGACGAGTTTGTACTCCTCCAATTCCGCTTCAAGTTGTTCTTTCTCTGCTTGTGTCATTACATATGTTTTTTCTGCCATTTTTTTCTCTTTTCTATTTTTTGAGCCGTTGGCTGTATCGTTAGAATCACTATTCGTTTGCTTGATTTTAACTAGCCAATCAGACTATTTATCTTTTAGTTTGCTGTTAATGTAAGTTTCAACGTTATGCTGATGCTCTTCATAGCTTTCAGCAAAATAGACATTACCAGTGGTTACATCTGCCACAAAGTACATGTACTTGGTAGATGATGGATTGATAACCGCTTCAATCGCAGACAGACTAGGACTGTCCACAGGACCTGGCATCAACCCCTTATGAACATAATCATTATAAGGGGAGTCAATGTTTGTGTCAATAGTTGCATCTTCTTTCAAGGTCGTTTCCTGACCAAGTTTTCCAAGAGCATAAAGAACTGCGATATTACTTTGTAGAGCCATGTCTGAGTTTAGACGATTATAGAAGACGCTCGCAATATTTTTACGGTCGTCATCTGTAGCCCCTTCTTTTTCAACAAGAGAAGCTAGGGTCAAAATCTCATTAACATTGTGTCCACTAGATGAAATCGTCGCATAGTAAGGTGATAGGTAGGTATCCATCGTTGACAACATTTCCTCTGCCAAAGACTCCACCGTCGTATCATCATGAATGTTATAAGTCGCTGGGAACAGATAACCCTCTAGGACATACTTAGCATCCGTAGAATTCGGAAGGTTTGCCAACAAGGTTGGGTACTTCGCTTTCATCTTAGTAATGAAAGCATCATCCTTCATCAATTTCAAGAAATCTTTCGCCTTAAGTCCAGTTGATGTTTTTTTGCCTTTTTTAGCTGACGAATTAACCTCAACTGCCTTGGCAATTTGATCGATGGTATATCCTTCTTTGACTAAGACCGTACCAAGAGATGGCTCCTGAGGTTTATCACTACCTTTTTTCTGAAGTGCCTCAATAATTTCATCCATGGTCATGCTAGCCTGAAGGTTGTAGTAACCACTTTTCAGATTTGAGATGTTTTTAAACTTGGTATAGTAATTAAAGACCTTACCAGACTTAATAACACCAGCTGATTCCAAGAGTTGGCCGATATAACTGCTACCTGAATTTTCAGGGATTTCAACACTAACAAACTTAGTTGAATTAACATCTTTTGCGCCAACAGCATCACTAACATAGCGATAACCAAAGAATGTAGCTACTGACAAGATAAGTAGCAAGAAGATGATAATGTTTCTTGCAATTTTACCAGCACGACGGTTATTTTTATTGCGTTTGTGATTTCGGTTAGAACGTGAAATCGGCTCTTCGTCGACAATGTCAGCCTGTTTACCATCTTTTGGCGAAGACTTTTTCTTCTTCACTTTCTTACCTTTCTTTTTCTTAGGCTTTCCAGAGGGTTCTAGAGAAATACTCTCATCATCCTCATTACCATCAGCTACTAGCTCTGATTGAACCTTTTCTTGCGACGCTTGGTCACTTGTTGCATGATGTTCCTGCAAGAATGCTTCGTTTTGACGTTCTGAGGTCAATTTGGCCTCCAATTCTTTAGGGTCTGTATAAATAGCTTCGTTAGACTTAGCTTCAATGAGCTCCTTAGCCACATCTGCAGGAATATACTCCTCTTCAGATGCTTCATTAAGGCTAGTTTCCCAAACTGGACGTTTAAAACGGCGTTTCGACGTTTCAGTCTCCTGAGGAATATTTACCTTTGTCTCCTCCTCAATTGGCTCTTTAGGAATAGACGCTAGGTTTGAATGAGCATCAGATACTAAAGACTCCGCTTGAGAATCTGAAAACAAGCCAAGACTATCTTGTTGAGAATCTCGGGCTGTCTCAGAAGTCATAGATTTAGCAAAGGCACTGTGAGAAACAGAATGTGAACTAAAATCTTGGTTACTTACTTTATTAGACGCTGAATAACTACGAGTTGTAGCGCTCTCAGCTGACGTTGAAAGTGGTGTCTCGGGCATAGTTGCACTTTTATTATGCTCCTCCTCACGAAGAGAACGGAGCCGTGTCGCTTCTTGTAAGTCTCGGAGAATCTGATCTTTGAAGCTTAGGCTATCTTCAGAAGCTTCCGAGTGTTCATTAAACTTGTCCGTCAAGGCATACCTCCTCTATAGTAACAAACGCCATTATATCTTAAAAAGTCAGTTAATGCAAATCAATTGGTCCTTTGTTACAGTAACGTAACACTGAAATCAATGGGTTTCTGGGTTCTCCCAGACCATATTATACCAAGAGCTTCCACCATGATTTGATTCAGATTCTCCCTCATCAGTGAAACCATTCATCTCATAGTAAGCAATCAAGTAATCATGACAAGTCAAACTAATACCTTGGCGTTTTTGGGCGATAGCCAGATCCTTAAGCGCTGCAATCAAGGCTGTCCCAATCCCTTGCCCTTTAAAATCTTTGGAGATAGACAAACTAGTAACTGCAATAAAGCCTCCTTGACTAGCATTAGGAACCACCTTATGGAACAAGTCATCTGTAAGATAACGTTCCGCAATCACAGGCCCTTCAATGTAGCCAGCTACAACGCCATCAATTTCAGCAATGAGAAAGGTATCACAAATCGTCTTTAAACGCTCCGCAATAGCCTCTGGAGTTGCAGCCTCTTCAGGTGAAAAATTATCTTGTTCGATACGGACAACATCAGCCCAATCATCCTCTCGGGCATGTCGAATAAGCATATTAAATTCCTTTCTATTAAGAGAAAGAGCTGAGCGAAATCGCTACAGCCCTTAATATATTACATGTGTGTTTGCAAGCTTGCTAGGAGCTCTTCAAACGAGCGTTCGTAAAGTTGGATGTCCCCAGCTCCCATAAAGACATAAACAGCATTGTCATGGTCAAGGAGAGGTGAGACATTTTCAACTGTAACCACTTTGGCCGGTTTATTGATCTTAGCAGAAAGATCTTCAACCTTAACATCACCATGGTCAACTTCACGCGCTGAACCATAAATTTGCGCCAAATAAACAGCATCTGCTTCGTTCAAAGCTTCAGCAAATTCATCAAGAAGAGCAATAGTACGTGTGAAGGTATGTGGTTGGAAAATAGCAACAATCTCTTTAGATGGGTACTTTTGGCGTGCTGCATCAAGCGTTGCAATAATTTCAGTTGGATGGTGAGCAAAGTCATCGATGACAACAGTACCACTGATAATTTTTTCTGTGAAACGACGTTTAACACCTGAGAAAGTTTTAAGGTGTTCTGCAACCAAATCCATGTCGAAACCAGCTACATAGAGGGTCCCAATAACCGCAGTTGCATTCAAGATATTGTGACGACCATAGGCTGGCACATGGAATTCTCCAAGAATTTGTCCATCGTGTTTTACCTTGAAATTAGACCCTGTCGTTGTACGAACAATGTCTGTTGCCATAAAGTCATCATTTTCTTCGAAACCGTAGTAATAGATTGGCGCATTGGCTGTAATCTTACGAAGGTGTGGATCCTCACCGTAAACAAAGAGTCCTTTTTGCACTTGCTTAGCATAATCATCAAAGGCAGAGAACACATCATCGATACTTGTAAAGTAATCAGGATGGTCAAAGTCAATGTTAGTGATGATTGAGTATGCTGGGTGATATGGCATGAAATGACGTTCATATTCATCAGACTCAAAGACAAAGTATTGTGCATTAGCAGAACCTCGACCAGTTCCGTCACCGATAAGGTATGACGTGTCTGTGATATTTTTCATAACATGTGACAAGAGACCTGTTGTAGAAGTCTTACCATGTGCACCTGCCACACCAAAGCTAGTGAATTGATCCATGAAGTGACCCAAGAACTCGTGATAACGCTTAAAGCTGTAGCCATTTTTAATCGCATAAGCAACTTCAACGTTGTTGTCTTCACGAAAGGCATTTCCAGCAATCAATTCAACATCTTCTGTGATGTTTTTTTCATCGAAAGGAAGGATAGGAATACCTGCTTGCTCAAGACCACGTTGTGTGAAGTAATATTTTTCCACATCTGAACCTTGAACCTTGTGTCCCATTTGGTGGAGCATCAAAGCCAAAGCTGACATACCAGATCCTTTAATTCCAATAAAATGATAAGTTTTTGACATAGTTTCTCCTTACAATCGCACTGCGATTAGTTTGCGTCTTCTAAATGCGTCAAATTTAATTCTTGAGCAACTCGGTGTTCACGGTAAGTTTGACGTTCTGGGTAATTATAAACCTGGCTACGTTTCAAGAAGTCATAGCTATTTTTCTTGACCTTCTTACGAGATGGGTTACTAGGCTGTTGATAGGTTGGAGCCACTTCTGCCAAGATGTAAGAATCCTGTTGCAGACGATTTGCCAAGTGATGGATTTTTGAGTGTTTCCCGTTAGGTGCTAAAGTTCGCTTGATAGCACTTACAGGAGCTCCCAAGATAGATGCTGTCACTGGCCCTTTATCCGTTGTTACAGCAGCTGGCTCAACAGTAGCCTCAAAGCTTGGCTTAGCTTCTACCTTAGGCTTAGCAGTTAGTTGACGGCTATTAGTATGTTTGGTTTGTTGAACTTCTTGGCGGAGGAATTTTTGGCGTTTCTCACGGACATCACGCTTAGCCTTTTCACGGGCTTCCTCTGCATAAGTCATGCCAGCTTCTTGAGTCTCCACTCGTTTTGAAGCCTGCTTACGATTGCTAGGCTTAGCTGACAAGAAATCATAGTTCGGTAACAAATCATTGTAGTCCTTATCTTGGTAAGGGCCACGGATATTTGTGATTAAATCTTCATTTTCGTATAGGCGCATAGAGACCGGTTCTTGCAAGCAAGGTTCCCCGTCTGGAATCAGCGGAAATTGTCGTCTTTGGCGATGCATAAAAGACTTCCTTTCATTTTCGAGATGATGCGTATCTTAATATAAATAATCGGGAATGGGGAGATACGTCTTGCAATATCCTATTATAGCCTAATTCAAAAGATTTGCCTAGTAGCATTTTTATATTTTAGTATTCCAATATTAAATATAACAAATTAAGATATTGCAATACCAAGAATTTCTTTAATATCCTCTACTGTCATGCTGGCACGGCTTTCATTGCCATCCAATACTGTTGTGACGAGGTTTTTCTTACCTTCTTGAAGCTCAAGAATTTTCTCTTCAATAGTCCCTCTTGTAATCAAACGGTAAACTTCGACATTTTGTTCCTGACCTATACGGTGAGCACGACTAATAGCCTGCATTTCTACCGCTGGATTCCACCAAAGGTCAATCAGAATTACCGTATCAGCACCAGTTAGATTCAGTCCCACTCCTCCTGCTTTCAGAGAAATCAAAAAGGCATCTCGACTTCCTTGATTGAAGGCTCTGGTCATCTCTTGACGACTATCAGATGGCGTTGACCCTGTTAGCTTATATGAGGAAATCCCTAATTCTTGTAAGAGCCCCTCTGTAATATCTAACATTCCACGAAATTGTGAGAAGATAAGGACACGATGGTCTGATTCCTTAATTTGGCTAAGCAACTCTCTAAGGCTATCTAATTTTCCGCTATCTCCCGCATAGTCCATAAAGAGAGCTGGGGTATCACAGATTTGTCGTAAGCGGGTAATTCCTGACAAGATTTCCACCTTACGACGGTTGATTTCCTGATCACTTGCTGAAATTAATCCTTGTTGCATCTGTTGTAATTGTGCTAAATAGATAGCCTTTTGAGCATCTGACAATTCACTTTGGTGAGTGATTTCAATCAAATCTGGGAGATCAGGAAGGACCTCTTCTTTTTTACGTCTTAGAATAAAGGGAGAAATATACCTAGCCACTTCCTTAGGTGTTAACTTAAGGAAAGTTTTTTTAGCTGGTAAAAGTCCTGGTAGAATAATCTGGAAAATAGACCAAATCTCCAACAAATGATTTTCAATAGGCGTTCCAGATAGTGCTAAGCAATGTGGAACAGAAAAATCACGTAGATATTGGGCAATCTTTGTCTGTGTATTCTTCATGACCTGAGCCTCATCAAGAATGAGATAGTCATATTTGCCAGCCTTGTAAGCATCAAAATCCTGACGGAAGGAAGCATAGCTTGTAATAATAATCTGGTGGTCTTCGGCAATGATGTCATCACGTTTTGGCTTGAGTCCATAAGAAACCGCTACATCTAACTGAGGGGCAAACTTTTTAAACTCATCCTGCCAATTGTAAATCAGACTTGATGGTGACAAAACCAAAACTCGTTGTCCTTCTTCTAAATGTGCAGAGAGGTAGGCAATAGTTTGCAAGGTTTTCCCCAACCCCATATCGTCGGCCAAGATACCGCCAAAACCATAGTGATGCAACATCGATAGCCACTGAACACCTTTTTCCTGGTAGGGACGAAGGCCAGCTTCTACCTTATAGGTTGGCAAATCAAAGGTCTCTGGCTTACTCAAATGTTGCGTTAAGAGTTGGAAATCTTTTGAAAAACGAACAGAATCACTTTCTGAAAGAGCATCCATCAATTGATAGGCAGTTAATTGATTGAGTTCTAGGTGACCTTTTCCTGAGTAACGAGCTCTCAGAGTTTTGAGACTCTCACTAATACGATACGTCGCTTCGTCAAAAACAATCAACTGACCACTACGATTGATAAAATAGGGCGAGCTTTCCATCAAGGCTGCTAAAGCATGATCCACATCTTCGTCGTCAAGACTTGAAAAATCAAAGGAAATATCTAATAAATTCCCCTGACGCTCTACCTGAACCTGTGGACTCTGTTCAACCCGTAAGTCACGCAACTCCTGCCCAATCAGAACCGTCCCTGTATTTTCAAATTCTGCTAGAGTATTCGTAAAGAAATCATAGAGCTCTTGACTGCTACTTAATCGTTTAGATGACTGAAAATCAGGGGTGAATTCATGCTTAGCCATCAAACGGAAAACAGCCTGCTCATGACGATAGTTACTCGTAAATCCTAAATGACTCAACTCTTGTCGATTATGGACTAGTAAACCATCAAAATCAAAGGCTAATGTAAGTATAACCTCACTGTCACCTTTCAGATCAAAGTGAAATCTCGGTGTGAAATTCTTGATATTAAAGGCTTTAGGAGCTTTAACTGGTCCCATAGTCCTAAAATCAAAAAGACTAGCAGCCAAGATAGCTTGTTCATCAAGATTAAAGCTGACATGCTTATTCAAATCGCTTCCAATTGGAAGAGAGCGTAAACCAACCAAAAGTTTTTGTTGTTTTCGATTCAAGCGATAAAAAACACCTTGATAAAAGAGAATACGATTATTAAAAAAGGCCTGACTATTCTTCTCAGCAACAGTCAATTCAATCATCTTAGGCTCGACAGAAATATCAAACGAGAAGAGATGGGCATCAGCAGTCAAATCCTCAACCAAAAGTCGGTGATATTCGGTTCCTTCCCATTCAAACCTAAAGCCATCCAAATCTTGCATCCGTCTCAAACCTTCCTCAAAAAAACCGTAGGGGAGACAAAGATGACGTGCATTATTCGGTAAAATAAAGTCTAAATTAGTCTTGGCTTCATCTGGAATCATCCGTCCTAAGAAGTCTAAAAATGCCTGTGAAGTCTGGTCAAATTGAATAAGCGATAGGGGTTCATAATAGTTCTTACCTATCTGATAATAACCCTCAGCCTCTACAAGTTTGAGAAAGGCAGGAATATCTCGAATAACATAAGAACGTTCATCTGGTAAGCGACGTAAACGTATACTCCACCAAATCTCTGAACCAAAGGTAGATTCCTCTCCCTCTACCATCAAGCTATATCTAACGGTATCATCCTCATTTAGGGAAAGGCCTTCTAAAAATAAACCACCAAAAGAGTGTCCTCGCTCTTGTCCCTGAGAGGACTCTTGTTCCTCTTCCAATTCTGCCAATAGACGCTGGCCTTCTTTATCGTTTTTTAGATAATACTCAATAGCTGCCAAATGGGGACAATAGCCTTTTTGAGCGAAATAATCACAGTCACACGTGATTTCAGAATCATTGAGTGCATAAATTAAATGATGTTGGTCAACTGTTGTATCCAACTGAGTTTCTGAGACCTGATGAATGGTAATGAGATCCTTTTCAAAAAGTTCAATACCCTCATTACGGACTCTACCCGGCATCAATTTTGCCATAGTATTCACCCCTATCTTATCCCTCTATTATAGCACAAAATCCTTATAAACTAGGCCTTCACCAAGATAAAACAAAAAACACTCCCGAAGGAGTGTCAAGGAGTGTCGCAGATTATTATTCGTAATCAAGTTTATCTGAGTGACCTGAACCATTACCAACATAGTAACCTGTCTTACAGTTAATACTGAAGAGGTAGGTTCCATCTGGAAGGTACAAGTTGTAGTAACCATTACCATTGATGATGTTGACTGGCTCAAGGATGAAGTTATCTCCTGAGAAGTAACCACGTGAGTGTGATGTTTCGATAATCTTTTCAAGAACACCATCAGCCCATGTCCAAGCTGGGTTACTTGTATCTGCTACTACGTTTGCATTATAAGGCACACGTGAGCGATCACGTTGAAGGATTGATGGGTTATAATTTGTGATTCCGCGTGTTACAACTGTTGAAGCTGCAGCTGAGCCACCAGTAGTTCCTCCAGTCGCACCAGTTGAACCTGCTGAACCTGCTGAGTTAGCTGCTCCATTTTGCGCTCCAGAAGTATTGGCTGCGGCCGCACCATCACCATTAGAAGCTGCTCCAGATGTGTTATCACCTGAAGGTGCAGCAGGACTAGCAGTATTGGCGCTGGCAGCAGCTGTCGCTGCAGATGTTGCGCTCGCAGCCTTAGCTTTTTCTTCAAGCTGAGTCTTACCACCCTTAATAGCTTCTTGGACAGTGCTGTCGAGACTCGCATTTCCAGTTGTTGTTACACTTTCTGGAAGATTATTAAAGTTGGCATCTGATTTAACAGCGATAGAGGCATTATAGCTACCATCTACCAGAGCATCTGACTCAAACTGACTGTTAATCTTTTGTACAGCTTCAATCTGTTTCTTCAAGTTATCATATTTTTTCTTAGCTGCATCATAATACTTGGTTTTCTCCAATTTCTTGAGCAGTTTTTCCAAATCTGATAACTTACCAAATTGATCATTAGCGAGTTTTGTTTGCTCGTCATCTGTGAAGAAATTCTTATACATTTCTTCAAAGGCCTTATTATCAGCAGCTGACGTATCCTTGCTTGATGATGATGTCACTGCTGAAGAAGCTGTGCTTGTTGTTTTCGCCGATTGGCTATGTGTTCCTTTATAAAGAGCATAGCTACCACCGATAATAGCTAAAGCAAGAACTGCTAGAGCACCGATAACAACACCTTTACGACGGTAAACTGGAATGTCACCATCAAAGGCACTCTTATGCGATGGTGAAATAGACTCTGAAGAGATTCTGTCTTCTGCAGATGGGCGATTAACTGCCATAGACACTTTTGGTGTTGTCTTTTCTTCATCAGCTTTTGCTCCAGTTACCCCTGCTACTGTTGATGCAATAGCTGCCAAATCAATAGTGTCTGAAATAGTAGCATCATCCAACAAAGGTTTTGAAGCTTGTGGCTCAGTATCGTCAATATTGGCAACAGCAGGATTTTGTGGTTCTGGATCATCAATGTTAGCAATCAAAGGATTGTTATCATCAATATTATCTACCAATGCATCGTTATAGGCTGGCGTTGGCTGATTAGTTGAAGTAGCTGAATCTGCAAGTGCATCACCAAGGTCAAATTTTTCTGTTTCTGACGTGATGAAACGATCAGCATTCGTTGACGTAATGATAACTTCAGAACTTTGACTTTCTGGTTCTGCAATAACCTCAGGTTCAACAGGAGCATTTGGCAACTGCTTGTCAATATGAGATTGAGTTTCATCAACCTTGTTATCTGTAGCACCAAAACCAAATGTGACCGGTGTTACTTCTTCAGTAGCTGTTGTTGAGTTGATTGACTCATTAGCCATTGATTGACCAATCAAACCTGAATCCGCAAACTCCTGACGTTGCTTTTGAATAAAAGCATCCAAAGGTGATGTGTCGCCATCAGCTTCAATTTTCTTTGAAAATTTTTGTGAGGCAACTTCTTCGCGATGTTGCTTGATATACTTATCCAAAATGCTATCTGTTTCTGTTACACCAGCATTAATCTCAGCTTCTTTACGGACAGCCTCACCGACTGTCATTTCCTTGGCATCTTGGAAATCTAGCTCTTGGCTACCTTCATAGCCATTTTGTGTTTTATCTTCTGACACGTTTAATTTACCTTTCTAGCCTCAGAACGGCGAACACGCTCACCAAAATATTGATACAAATCAACACGGAGTGTCCCGTTATAAAGCTTACGTTTTTTATCGGCTTTCATACCGTATTTGCTTTCAAATTGTTCATCGCTGGTCAAGATAAACTTGCTCCAAGTTTTAAGTGGCGCAAAAGTTTGACCCATTTCATTATACAAGATATCCACAGCCTTGTCATCCAACAAACGCTCACCATAAGGAGGGTTTGAAATAATGACACCATTGATTTTATCTGTTTTCAGGTCCTGTAAACGCATTTGTTTCAATTTAATAACATCTTCAAGACCTGCCTCACGAGCATTGGCTTTTGCAATCTCAACCATACGGCCATCAATATCACAACCCATAATATCTAATTCAATATCATAATTCGCCTTGCTATCTGCTTCATCACGTACCGACTGTACTAAATCTTTATCCACCCAATTCCATGCTTCAAAGGCAAAATCACGATTAAATCCTGGCGCAATATTCATACCAATCATTGCAGCCTCAATACAGAAGGTCCCTGAACCACAAGTTGGATCAATCAACGGTTTATCCGGATACCAGTTACTAAGTTCAAGGATAGCAGCCGCCATATTTTCCTTAATAGGTGCCCCACCTTTATCAGTACGATAGCCACGCTTAAAGAGACTAGCACCTGTGGTATCAATCAAAACTGTAGCCTTATCCTTTAAAATAGAAACTTCAATCTTAAATTCTGCTCCTGTTTCTTGAAGAGGCACTCCTTCTGGACGGTGGAAATACTTCTGCAATTTCTTAACGACAGCTTTTTTGGAAATCGCCTGAACAGATGGCTCATTATGAAGCTTTGATTTAACACATTTAGCTTTAGAAATTGGAAACTTTGCACCTAGCGGAAGATAATTTTCCCAGTCTAAGGCAAAAACTCCCTGAAAGAGTTCCTCAAAGGTACGTGCTGGAAATTCACCCACTACAATCTTGATACGGTCTGCTGCTCTCAACCAAAGGTTAGTTTCAGCTATTGCACGAACATCGCCTTGGAAACGCACCTTACCATTTTCAACCTGAGTGTCATAACCTAACTCACGCAATTCACGTCCAACCACAGCCTCAAGACCCGCCGCTGCAGTTGCTACTAATGTAAATGTTTCTTTCATTGTCATCCTTTTATCTCATTGTTACGAGTACAAACTTTTTTAACTGATGGCTTATTTTTCCACTCTTTTCTTTAGAAGATATAGTTGTAAAAGAGAGAATTCTTGCTAAAAGAAGGCTGAGACATGTGTCCCAGCCTCACCTATATGCAATTTTCTATAAGCCATGTTTTGTTCCAGAAGTGACTAGGTACCACTTCCTTCGATAATCATCTGTCTACTGCAAAGCAGTCAGGATGGTCCGTTCGTTTCCAGCCATCCCATGCCCCTACCAAAGTTTGGGTTGCTAGCTTGAGGGGTTTACCGCGTTCCACTTTTTAGGTTTCCCTAAAAACTCCGTCACTGTGGCACTTTCAGAGCTACTAAAACCTATCCGAAGACTTAGCCAGTTCACTCGCCGTAACTTGAAAATCAAGTCCCTAGGCTTATTAATTCACCTAGCACAAACACTACTGGCATCACAGCCAGTGCTAGCATGGACTTTCCTCATGGAAGACAAGCAACCATGCGATTATCCAAAAATTGCACAAACCAGTTTTATTCGACGATTTGTTTTCCAAAGACCTCTTTTTCCAAACGACTGACACGTTTTAAGATATCATAGTTTGAAGCCGAAGCAACATTGGCATTCGCACGTGATGGCTCACTTGTCGCACTTGCGTATGCTGGGCGACTTGCAGGAGCTGATGAAGCTTTAGCCTTAAGTTTTGCATTTTCTTCTTGCAATTCCTTAACTAGAGCAATATAGACACCGTAATCTTTGATTACATCATCTAAAAACTCATCAACTTCTTTTTTATCGTAGCCACGCATGCTTGTTTTAAATTCTTGTTCGTAGATTTTCTTGGGCGTTAAATTAATCTTAGCCATTTTTATTCTCCAATACTTGTCTTATCTAACTTACTAATACTTTACTGTCTAATATTTTTATGATACAGAAAAAAATATAAAAATGCAAGTTTAAAACTCAATTATATCCTATTCCGACATGACCTCATTGAGGTCATCAAAAGTCAGTCGAAATACGGGATAATCCCTTGCTTCTATCATCATACCGTAAAAATATTTCAGATTTGTTTCATTTTCAGGTTCATAAAATAAATAAGCCTGATCTGTATTGTCAATGAGAAACTGATTAAATTGTTTAAACTGTGCTGGAGATTGGTAAGCGGGAAAGCTATACTTGACAAAATCAACCTGCTTAAAAGCTGCTAGTTTTGTTTGATTCGCTTCATTCCAATTCTGACCATGCGTTTCAAAAGGGAAGAGGGTCGCTAACTTCAAAGGATAGTCTTTTTGAAGTTCTTTGGCTACTTCTAGTGCCCAAAATTCAAAACCGAGGTTCCCAGTAAAAATCATCCAATCCACACCATCATCCAAGAAACGCATCAAATCACGTTTGATTGCTTTCTTGATAATGGTTACTTTAGGGTCCTTGTCTTTAAAAATACCGAGTTCAAAGCTCTTATAGCCAGTTACCAGTAGTGATGTCATTTGTTGTTTTCCTCATTCATTTTATGGTATAATAAAATAGTCTTTATGCATATCTTATAAAGAAGAAGGGAAAGAAATGGTAAACTATCCCCATCAGGTATCTCGTAAGATAGCACAAGTACGTCCTAAAAAATCAAATAGAGTTGACTTTGCCAATCGGGGGATGAGCTTTGAAACTGCTATTAACGCGACTAATGATTACTATTTGTCGCGTGGTTTAGCCGTTATTCATAAAAAACCTACCCCTGTTCAAATTGTCAAAGTCGATTATCCCAAACGCTCACGGGCAAAGATTGTAGAAGCTTACTTTAGACAAGCTTCTACTACCGACTACTCCGGCGTTTACAAAGGATACTACATTGATTTTGAAGCCAAAGAGACACGACAAAAGACATCCATGCCTATGAAAAACTTTCATGCGCATCAAATTGAGCACATGTCTCAGGTCATCAGTCAAGATGGGATCTGCTTCGTGCTACTTCACTTCTCGACGCTTAAGGAAACCTACCTTCTGCCTGCCAAAGACTTAATCGCTTTTTATCAGATTGATAAAGGGACGAAATCAATGCCTCTTGATTATATCAAAAAAAGAGGCTATGCAATTGCAGAAGCAGCTTATCCTCAAGTTCCTTACTTAGAAATCATTGAAAAATTATTAGGTGGTAACACATAATGGCTAAATTTAATTTCAGCAACTTTAAAGAATCACTTAACGGTTTGACTAAACGTGCTAAAAACATCAAGGTCAAGCGCTCAGATTCTTCTCGCTATAGCAAAGGAAAACGCTCTGCCGCTTCAGACCAAAGTTTGGGCTGGCGTATTGCAAAATACGGATTTATTGGACTGCTCACTTTCTTTGTAGTCTGTGTCATCGCTGGTGGTAGCCTCTTTGCCTACTATGTTAGCAGTGTTCCTAAACTTACCGAGAACAAACTGCAATCAACAAACTCAAGTAAGATTTACGACGCTAATGGTAGTCTTATTGCCGACTTGGGAGCTGAGAAACGTGAGAGTGCATCAACAGATGAAATTCCAACAACTCTAGTTAATGCCATCACCTCTATCGAGGATAAACGTTTCTTCACTCACCGTGGGATTGACGTCTACCGTATCATGGGGGCAGCTGTTAACAACCTTCGTCGTAGCAGCACCCAAGGGGGGTCTACGCTCGACCAACAGTTGATTAAGTTGGCTTACTTCTCAACTAACACTTCTGACCAAACCCTTAAACGTAAGTCACAAGAAATCTGGTTGTCACTCCAAATGGAGCGTCAATTCACTAAACAAGAAATCTTGACCTTCTACATTAATAAGGTTTATATGGGTAATGGTTACTACGGTATGAAGACGGCAGCTAAATCTTACTTTGGTAAGGACTTGAGCGACCTCTCTGTTGCCCAAGCAGCTCTTCTTGCTGGTATTCCACAAGCACCAACACAATATGACCCTTATGCTAATCCAGATGCTGCCAAAGAACGTCGTAACACTGTTCTTGACGAAATGTATGAAGACAAGAATATTTCTAAAGAAGAGTACGAGCAAGCTAAAGCAACTGATGTATCAGATGGCCTTCTTCCACTTACGAAGAAAGCTAGCTATGAGCCATACTTAGATAACTACATCAAACAAGTTATTGAGCAGGTAGCTACTGATGCCAATGCTGATATCTACTCAGCAGGTCTCGACGTCTACACTAACCTTAATCCAGATATTCAAAAATATATCTGGAACGTCTATAATACTGATGACTATATCTACTATCCAAATGATAGTTTCCAAGTTGCTTCTACTATTATTGATGTTACTAACGGTCGTGTTGTTGCTCAATTGGGATCACGTCACCAAGACGAAAATATTGCCCTCGCTACTAACCAAGCTGTTCAAACAGACCGTGACTGGGGTTCTACAATGAAACCAATCACTGACTATGCTCCTGCTATTGAAAAAGGTGTTTATACAAACACTGGTACGACTGTTTACGATAATCCTTACAATTTCCCAGGTTCCTCAACGCCAGTTTACAACTGGGACCGTAAGTACTTTGGAAGTATCTCATTGACTTATGCGCTTCAACAATCACGTAACGTAACAGCCGTTAAAGCTCTTCAAGCTGTTGGGTTGGACTATGCCCAGTCCTTCTTGAAAGATTTAGGTATTGAGTATCCAGAAATGTTCTACTCCAATGCCATCTCATCTTCAACATCATCAGCAGATCCTAAGTATGGTGCATCAAGTGAGAAAATGGCCGCAGCCTATGCAGCCTTTGCAAATGGTGGTACTTACTATAAACCTTCTTACATTAAATCAATCAAATTTGAAGACGGTTCAACAAAATCATTTGATTCTAAAGGTGTTGAAGCCATGTCACCACAAACAGCTTACATGATGTCAAGCATGTTGAAACAAGTAATGACAGGTGGTACAGCGACTGAAGCCTATGTCCCTGGTACGTTCAACGCTGCTAAGACCGGTACATCTAACTATGGTGACGATGAATACTACAAGGTACAAAAAGAAAGTGGCGTCTACGCTTACCTTATGGTTCCAGATGAAACTTTCGTTGGTTACAATACCAAGTATTCTATGGCGATTTGGACAGGTTATAAAAATCGTAAAACACCACTTCATGATTCAGACCTTGATATCGCTAAACAAATCTATGGTGTAACAAGTAGCTACCTTAACCAGATGTATGGTGCGGGTTCTGAAGATTTCGATATGCCTAGCGGTGTTTATAATAATGGTAGCTATGTCTTCCTTACTGGTTCTTCAACATCAAATGTTTACACAGGATCACTTGGAACATCTAGCTCATCATCAAGTTTAGACTCAAGCCAAAGCAGTGACTCATCAAGTTCACAAGATAGTCAACAGTACGGTCCTGATGCTTCAACAAATCCATCGACATCGGCCTCTTCTAATGGCTCTGAACATTCAAATTCAAACACTGCTACAGCAGAAGAATAAGAAATAAAAAGGGTTATCTGATTGGATAACTCTTTTTTTACCGATAGATTTTAAAGAAACTATAAAAAACACTGGAAAATTTCCAGTGTTTTCATGTATTATCTTATTTTGAAGCAAGGGCTCCCATTGGATCCCAAGGAGCAAGTACTTGTGGCTCTGCTTCATAGGCTGCTAATTCTTCAGCTGTAAGGAAGTCTTTGCGGACAACGATTTGATAAGTGTATTCATCCATCCAGGCATCAGAAGCGACAAAGTAACCTTTTTGACCGACCTTGTCTCCCCAAGAGTTTTCAACCTTCCATTTAACAGGTCTGCCATCGGCATCCAAATCAACCCCAGTCAATACCATGGCATGAGTCATGAGAGATTCGCTGTAGTCCAAACGTCCTGCCTTGTCTTGAGTCAAGTTAATATCCATGCTAGCTGTAAAATCGTAAACATTAGTTGCAAGAATACCTTTTTGGCGGTCTGAAACTTGACCAACATCTGAACCAAACCAAACAGTCTCTCCAGCCTTCATCTGTGCAATGGCAAGCTCTTTGAAACGATCCATTGGGAGGTTAATATAACGCACACTTGGCGCACCTACAACATTACCCAACATCTCAACAGTATAAGATTTTCCGTAAGGTTTATCAGCTGTTGGAGCGTTGATAACTGACACATAATCACTAAGTTTAAGAGCCACATATTTTTCAAAGAAAGCTTGTGGTGTGATATTTTTCTCAGATTGATAGTTGTCATCTTTATCTCGGTAGGCAAAATCAAACTGACGTGGTGGTAAACCAAGAGTCATGGCAAGATAATTGAAAATTTCTTGAAGAAGTTCTTCCTTCTTGGCCTGAACAGCAGCTTGATCAGCACCTCCAGCAATCAAATCACGCAAGATTTGAGCATCTTGACGAAGAAGCTTATTGAGGTATTGATTAAGCTCACGACTATTGCTTGAAGCTACAGATTCTGGATAAACCGATTTTGGTACAACACCGTATTTTTCAAAAAGTGATACGACCATATCCCATTGTCCACCATCTTGTTGAGGGGTATCCAAAAGGAATTTAACCTTACGACTGCCAATCTCTTGATCTGCTGTAGCAATGATTTGTTCCAAGAACCAGTTCGATTTTTCATACTTGTCCCAGAAGAAAGTGTGAGCTTGAGAAAGTTCGAAACTTTCCAATTTAAAGTCTGAGATTAATTTGTGACGGAAAGTATTTAGTGCCGCAAACATCCAGCAACGTCCTGAAGCTTTTTGGTTAGACACCTCATCTTTAGTTAAATCGATTGAGAAAACATGGTCATTCTCAACTTCTGATTGACGTGTTTCGATGGATTTGAGCAAGCCATTGTGAGTTACAGCATTCTCAATAGCACTGTACTTGGCATTGGCCTCATAGTCTGCAAATAGTTTATCTGTGAAATCTGTTGATAGTGAAGTCATAAGATTCCTCCTTTTAAGCCTTATTCCTTTCTATTTTATCACTAATTTCTGAAAATTCAATTTAAAAATAACCCTAGGTAAAACCTAGGGTTATGACAATCTTATTCCACTTTATCAAACTGCGTTTCAGGTGTTGGTTTCGTTGGCTGACACGACATGATAAGGAGGACAATGCTTCCAATCAATGAGAAGATAGCCAAGATTGGTACAAGCCCTATATAACTTAGAAGTACCCAAGCCGGATGAAATCCTGCATCTCTCAAACGACGTATTTGTAGAGACAATTGAGGGATAAGTTCAATTAAGCTAAAAAGCATTAGTGGCCAAGCGTAGGTGATAATTATTTTTTGCAGTTCAGTCGGATTATTCAACAAAGCTGGGTCACTAAGATCAACATTACTGAAGAAAGGAATAAGAACACAAAAAACAGTAAGAATAGTAATAATAATGACATTAACCAAGTAAGCCCACCAGTAGTCTGGACGAGTTGAACGGCCTCTAAAGTCAAAGGCACGCTTCCAAAAATCAATATAAGCTTTAATCATAACTCATTTCTCCTCTTATTTCCAAAAATCATCAAAAATGGTGATCGGCAAGTGACGTTTGTGTTGACCTTTACGCCACCAAGACTCAATCGTTTCCTGAGCTTTGGCTGAGACTTCCTTGCCTTCAAGGTAGTCATCAATTTCACGATAGGTCACTCCAAGTGCCACTTCATCAGCGATTCCTGGTTTGTCCTCTTCCAAGTCAGCTGTTGGCACTTTTTCATAAAGGGCCTTGTCCGCACCAAGTTCTGCAAGAAGGGCTGCACCTTGACGTTTGTTTAGACGAAAGAGTGGCAAGATATCAGCACCACCATCACCAAATTTTGTGAAGAAGCCTGTAAGGTTTTCAGCGGCATGGTCTGTCCCAATAACTGCCCCACTATTTTCACCAGCAACCGCATATTGGGTAATCATACGTTGGCGGGCCTTGATATTTCCCTTATTGAAGTCAGAAACGGTGACACCTGCCTTGGCAAGTTCAGCAACCTGACCATCAACAGCTTCTTTGATATTAACCGCAAGACTCACATCCGGCTTGATAAAAGTAAGAGCACGTTGGGCATCATCTTCATCTGCTTGGACACCGTACGGTAAACGAATGGCGATAAACTGATAGTCTTTTCCTGTCTCTGCACGGAGCTCTTCAACTGCAAGTTGTGCCAGTCGGCCAGCCAATGTAGAATCTTGACCTCCTGAAATCCCCAAAACATATGTTTTAAGGAATGGATGTTTGAGCATATAGGCCTTCAAAAAATCAATGGATTTTCGAATCTCTTCCTTTGGATCAATGCTAGGTTTAACACCTAGTTGAGCAATAATAGTTTCTTGCAAAGTCATAATTTCTCCTTTTACTCTGACAAGTCATGGGCTTTCTTACGGACATTATCAATCAAGGTCATCTTGTTATCCCAGACATCTTTAGCCAAGTCAACTGGATAATCTTGAGGGTTAAGCACACGCTTGTACTCATTCCAAAGTTCGTCCAATTCCTTAGTCGCATAAGCCTTGATTTCATCAAGACTTGGTAAGTCATAGATCAGTTGCCCCTTGTCGTAGATTGGGACCAAGAGTGGCACTGCATCAAAATCACGAACAGTCTTATTGATGTAGGTATATGTTGGGTGGAACATATTAATTTCATCTAAAGCATTAACATCCGTATCTGCGAAAGTGATATAGTCACCTTCTGATTTGCCCTTAGCACGACTCGTAATACGCCACACTTGTTTCTTACCTGGTGTCGAAACCTTCTCAGCATTATTGGACAATTTGATAGTATCATGCATGACTCCCTGATCATCTTCCATTGAGACAATCTTGTAGACAGCCCCTAAGGCCGGTTGGTCATAGGCAGTGATGAGCTTAGTACCTACTCCCCAAACATCAATCTTGGCCTTCTGCATCTTCAAGTTAAGGATAGTATTTTCATCAAGGTCGTTTGAAGCGTAAATCTTAGCATCAGGGAAACCAGCTGCATCCAGTTGCTTACGGACCTGCTTCGATAGATAAGCCAAGTCACCTGAATCAAGACGAACACCCAAGAAATTAATCTTATCACCTAGCTCTTTAGCAACACGGATAGCATTCGGAACACCAATCTTAAGGGTGTCATAGGTATCTACAAGGAATACACAGTCCTTATGAGTAGATGCATAGGCTTTAAAAGCGTCATAATCATTGCCATAGGCTTGAACAAGAGCATGGGCATGAGTACCAGAAACTGGGATTCCAAAAATCTTGCCAGCACGTACATTTGACGTTGCATCAGCACCACCAATCACGGCTGCACGTGTTCCCCAGATTGCTGCATCCATCTCTTGTGCACGACGTGTCCCAAATTCCAACAGAGGAGCATCCTCAATGACAGAACGAATACGAGCTGCCTTTGTCGCAATAAGAATTTGGTAATTGAGGATATTTAGCAAGGCAGTCTCTATAAGCTGACACTGGGCCAAGGGACCTTCCACTTGGAAAATCGGTTCATTAGCAAATACCAAATCACCCTCAAGGGCCGAATTGATAGTCAACTCGAATTTTAGGTTGGCTAGATAGTCCAGAAAATCCTCAGGATAACCTAAATCTTTTAGATAAGCAATATCAGTTTCTGAGAAGGTCAGATTTTCAAGATAGTTGACAATACGCTCCAGACCTGCGAATACAGCAAAGCCATTTTTAAACGGAAGTTGACGGAAATAAACTTCAAAAACGGCCTTTTTATTGTGAATACCTTGGTTAAAGTAAACCTGCATCATATTGATTTGATACAAGTCAGTGTGCAAGGTTAAACTATCATCTTTATACATGGAACTCCTCCAATCGAATAGGTACTTCTTTTTTTGTTATTAATAGCCTGTATATGCTGACTATTATAGCATTTTTGAGCAATTGTCTCCACTTTTCAGAAAGTTAATTATTGTTTGGATTTTCAGATTTTTCTAATGCTTGTTTTGACAAAAAAGAGTAGCCTGAGGAGACTACTCTTTATTTCTATTCATACCTTAGAGACTCGACAGGGTCCATTTTACTGATTTTACGGGCTGGAAGGTAGGCTGACACATAGCCCATCAAGAGTGAGAAACCAAACATGATGAGAATTGATGTCAGATTTAGGTCAAACACCTTGCTGACACTTGGGTAGAGATGTGAAACAATCATGTTGGCCAAGCTTCCAATTCCCTGCGATGCAAGGAGAGCAAGAGCTAGTGAGATACCCGTAATCCAGAGGGCCTCATAAACAAAGATAGCTTTCACGTCACGATTAAGGTAACCGACGGCCTTCATAACACCAATCTCTTTTGAGCGTTGCATGATGTTAATATAGATGATAATTCCAATCATGACAGCTGAAACTAGGATAGCTTGTGACGAAAGGATAATCAAGAGTGCTTGGATCACACGGATGAATTTAATAATGACATCTAGGATGGCCTGCTGTGAAAGAACCAGATACTTCTTGTTTTTCTGCAATTTTTTAGTGACTTCCTTAGTCTTGGCTGGATCCTTGAGCTCCAAAAGCATGTAAGAGACTGTTTTGGTAAAGCCATTTTCTTTAAGCAATTCTTCCAATTGTTTGGCTGGCATATAGCTATTGCTCTCTTCAGCATCCTCGCTGTCATCAACAATACGGACAATCTTAGTCTTGATATCTGCTACTTTAGTTCCATCAGCAGTATTTTCAACAATCTGAGCTGAAATTTCTTTACCGATAAAGTCTTTAGCCTTGAGCTTCTTCCCTGTTTCTTGGTTGTAGCGTTTGACAAAACTCATCGGAAAGGTTAAGCCATTTTCATCTTCAGATTTAAAAGGTTTCCCAGCTGAAATTTTATCCTTATCATTGCGAGATGTAGAGATTTTTGTGTTCTTGTAAAGACTGATAACCTGAGAATAGTTAGGAAGGTCCTTACTGAAATCCATGGTCTTGCCATCAAGGGTAAGACTTGCCATGTTCATTCCAAAGGGACTCTCCAAATACTTAATGTCATCACTCTTAATCTGATTACGAATAAACTTCTCATCATCCGCATTTAGAACCCCTCTGGCTGCTGATTTAGCACTAAGACTGATCTGAATTTGGGATGGAATGTTGCCACCATCGGTACTGTCATTAATCATACCAACAATAGCATTTCCCAAACCAAAGGAAATCAAGACACCGATAAAACCAATGGAAGTTGCCGTCGCAATCAAAAGATTACGCCACTTACGTTCCATAAAGTTGTTCAATGACAATTTGAGTTTATTCTTGAGGGTCAACCCCTTATTTTTCGATTGTTTCAACGACTTCACCATCCTTCATTTTAATGACAACATCCGCATAATCCGCCACTTCAGGGTTATGGGTTACAATAATCACAGTTTTACCTGCCTCAGCTAGCTCTTTAAAAATTTCGAGAACATTTTCCTGAGACTGAGAATCAAGAGAACCTGTCGGTTCATCAGCCACAATCATTTCCGGATTATTGACTAGGGCACGGGCAATGGCCACACGTTGTTTTTGCCCACCAGAAAGCTGCTTAACATTTTTCTTGATAAAGTCTCCGATTCCAAGACGGCTAAGCTCCCTTTCCGCAATCTCGGCCATCTCTTTATCAGTCATATTTTTAACGTAAAGAGGCATCTTGACATTTTCAAGGACTGATTGATGAGAGATAAGATTGAAATTTTGAAAGACAAAGCCAATGTGAGCCTTTCTAAAATAGGTCAAGTCACGCTCTGAAAAATCTCGCATGTTTTGATTTTTGAAATAAAGATTTCCTTGATACTGACTATCCAAGCCACTAATAATACTAAGCAGACTGGTCTTACCACAGCCAGATGGACCGTAGATAGCAGTGATCTTTCCTGGTGCAATCTCAAGCGTAACATTATTCAAAGCGCGCTCTTGATTCGTACCGTCGAGATTATAGTACTTTGAGATGTGGTCGATGGTTAAAATGGACATGATTTCCTCCGTAAATTTGATTTAGATTAGAATTCGATTAACTTTCCTCCACTTATCTGCAAGAAAATTTCAAGCAAAATAGCAGAAACACTTAACTAATCGCCTTCTAAAACGATATATTAATTATAAGCATTAAATGATTATAAAAATAGTGACATAAATGTCACTATGGCATGAAAAAAGCCAAAGTCCCTAAGACTTTGGCTTTAGTTTATTGACAATAAATACGAATAGCTTCTGCGAGAAAAGTGGCAGTCCCTGCTCCTCCAACTTTATCAATAAAACTAGAAAAGCGATTATCTGTTTGATACATCTGACCTAGACCAGCTAATACCGTTTGGTCACATGGATAAAAATGCTGACTAATATAATCTTGTAACGCCTTTACTTGCTCCTGAACACTATCATCACCAGGTTTATACTCCTTGAGCTGTCCAAAGGTAGACATGATTGCAGTCATCTCCTTTGTAACTTCAGGGAAGGACTCCTCTTCCTTAGCCGCAAAAGCTTGATAAGCTTCTGTCTGACCCCATCTAGCCTGAGCTTCTTCCTGAAAGGCTTTCACAGCTTTTTGATCAAATGCTTCAAATGACATTTCTTCTTCCTCCATTTGTAAGGCCTTGGCATGAGCTATGACGGCTTCCAACCGGGACTTTTTCAGCTCTAAGAGCTTAATCTGATCCCTAAGCGCTTGAACTTTGTCATAACCTGGTTGACCTACGATTTCCTTAATTTTTTTGAGAGGAAAGTCTAACTCACGGTAAAGCAATATTTCCTGCAAACGGACAACCGCATCGCGATTATAGTAACGGTAACCATTTTCAGCCACAACTGACGGTTTCAGCAAATCAATTTCGTCATAATAATGAAGGGTGCGCACACTGACACCTGATAGTTGGCTCACTTCTTTTACAGATTTCATTAGAACTCCTCTCTGATTAAGAGTATAGGCTATGACGTGGCGTGAGGGTCAAGGGGAAAAAGAGTTTTTTTTGAAGTTTACTATAATTTCTTACTTTTCTTTATTTTTCTGGTTTCGACGATGTATTAGGGCTTGATTAATACGTTGTGTTCTCATATGCATTTGCCAAATAAGATAGAGCCAGATAATACTATAAACAAAAATGAAGACAATCCAGATAGCAGGGTTCGTTAAAGCCTCATACCAGCCTGATATTAAACAAGTCCCTATCAGTACAATCGCCGTCAACAAGAAATGCAAGATTATTCGAAGCCTATACGATATGCGGTCAAGCTCTTCCAAAATCCACGAGAGCATTCCCATCAAACCGCTCATCATAAAGAGGGCTAAAATATTTCCTACATTAACTTTGGGATAGATAAGCTGGGGAAATAATTGACCAAGTAAAAGGAATGCAAGGTAAAAGAACGATCCCGTTCTCACGCCGGATACAAAATAAGCAATTAAACGTTTCATTGGTTCCTCCTAGACCCCTAAATAATCCATCAAAGATTTGACATATTTTCGGCTGACACTAGACTTAACTCCACCTGTCATTTTAGCCATCATATTGCCAGAAAAACTATCCGATAGTGATTCCAAATGATCTATATTCATAACAGCATGACGTGATATCTGTAAAAAACTTCGACGATTGATGCGATGCTGAAAGTTTGTCAGTGTCTCTCTCATCGTATAGGTATTGTTTACAGTATAAATCGTCAACACATTCTTATCAATCTCAGCTAGGATAATGTCATCAATTTTTACCATAACCAAATGATCATCCGTTTTAATAGGAATCACCACTTGATTTACAACTGAAAATTGTTCGAGATAATCCATTACCTCTCGTGCTTGATCAGACAATCGCTCTGCTTGGATGACCACACAGGGATCCTTTGCCGAAATATCCGATTTTTCTTCAAAACGAAGTTTCATTCCTATTCCAACTCTCACTTATTTTTTCTGACTAGTTCTTTTCACTAAAATAATCCAAAGAATACTTGCTAGAAGAATACCTCCTAACACTATAAGGTAAGTATTTTCCTTTGTCAACAAACCCTGCCACTTGAGTTGAATACCCATTTTTTCTTGAAACTCTTGAAGAAGATTATCGTGACCTTTAAAGGTCTCACTTAATGTTTCTTTCATGAGTACTTGTCGATAAAGTGCAGCAATATAAGTTGCTGGGGTACATTTCATTAGTAGTTGTGCAAAATCAGGTAGAACGCCCAAAGGTACATAAGTTCCTACCAAAAAACCAGAAGCTGTACCCACTATGGTCGCAAACTTCCCAAGACTATCTACGGATTGGAAAAAGTAAACAAAAATGGCATTCACTAAGCTAGAAAGCAGGCTACTAAGCAGCATAATGAGGAGAAGTTCGGGTAGTATGGATAATTTTGGCACTTCTCTAAAATAGCCACACATCAGCACATACATAAGGACCTGCATGGCAAAAGAGATGATGATTGCACTCGCTAGATACGAAAATGGTAACCGCCATTTCCCATGATTCGATAAATAAAGATCCTTATCTACTTGATGTTCACGGTCCTTTACCAACTGAGTCAGGGCAGCCAGACTCGTCGTAATCCCTGTCACAGCTAGCGTCCCACTCATTAACCAATTATTTAATAAAGGACCACTATTGGGGAGTTCAGCCCAAGCATCTGTTAGATTTTTTTGAAGAAAAATAATATAGAGAATAAAGGAAATCAAGGCTCCCAACAAGGAGAAGAAAACTCCTGAACGATTCCTGAAGTACAATAAAAAATTTCGCTTTAGTAAGGCTAGCATTAACGAACCTCCCTTCCTGTAAGTGCAATAAAGGCATCATCCATGGTCCCTGGACGAAACTCAAAATGGGCTATTCTATCTCTAACTTGTGCCAGGTAATCAATGGCTTCCCTTTCACTCTTGGGTTGAAAAATATACTCCAATTGACTTTGTTGCTCTACTGACATTCCCGAAGATTTGAGACTTTCTATCTGCTGCATCTCCTTGAAACGAATCTTCAAGATGTTTTTTGCATACTGGCTCTTAATATCTAATGCCGATCCCTGAGCAATCACTTCCCCATGGTCTACAATATAAATTTGATCAGCTTCATCTGCTTCGTCAAGATAATGCGTGGTCAATACAACGGTCATTCCCTCTTCTCTCTGCAATTGATAGAGCAAATCCCAAATAGACTTCCGAGTTTGGATATCTAAACCTGTCGTTGGCTCATCTAAGAACAGAATATCTGGTTGTGAGAGTAGAGCACGCGCAATGTCAACCCGACGCTTTTGGCCACCTGAAAGCGTCCCGTATCTCTGTTTTTGGAAAGCTGATAGGCCTAGCCGACCAATGAGATCAGATACACGATCGGGTTTTAAGCCTTTATACTGTTTCGCACGAATGGTCAGATTTTCCCTAACCGTCAGCATCTCATCTAAAACACTGGTTTGGAAGACCACTCCAATTTTAGTACCGGGTTCATAAATAATGTCGCCTTGCGTTGACTGTTGCAAACCAATCAACATGGAAATTGTCGTCGATTTGCCAGCCCCGTTCGGACCTAGAATCGCATTGAACGTCCCTCTTTTAAATTGTAAGTGAATATTATCCACGGCAAGATGATTTCCGTAACGTTTGCTTATGTTTTTAGCTTGTAAAATCATGTTCTCTCTCCTTTTTGACAATATCAGTCTAGCAAAAAAGCCGTTATAAAAACGACTTTTGGGGATAAACGGTCAAAATGAGGGTCCAAGTGGCGAGATGGAAGAGATAAACTGTATCTTCTGAAAAATCAAGTATTACAATAAAAAGCCAACTTCCATATTTAATTGCCGATAAAAAATAACACAAAAAGTAGGAATGAACTATCTTTTAATTTTATCCTCATAAAGTTTCTAGTATCACTTCTTTAAATGCCTATCAAAAAAATGAATCGTTGCCAACCAAGAATCCTCACTCTCTTTCATCAATAATCGCCAATCCCTTCGGTAACGATGATTTGGTTGATAAGCCACTGTCAACATGTGACCTGTTTCATGGTATTTTTTAAATGTAATGTGGTGGCCTTTATAATGTGAAACAATATCATCAATTGCTGATGAGGCATCCCATATTTCATCAACAATACTTCCGAGCAATAAAATTGGCGAAGAGAGTCTACTAATATCTATCCTAGCAGACCAATCTTTAGGGAAGGATTTTTTTAAAAGTTTGCTGAACAGATAATCTCTAAGTTGAAACTTTTGATAGGTAAGTTCTTTTTGCAAATGCGTCCAAGAAGAAGTATGAGAGTTCCATTTCCCTCTTATCCCTTCATACACCACATCAGAGGGGGAATTTAGTACCAAACATTGAACGTCATTATAAATGCTCTCCTCAGCTAAAACTAACTCTGCTCCTTTAGACCGTCCATAGATTCCAATTCTTTCACTATCTACTTGAGGATGCTGACGTAGATAATCCTTTGCTTCCACAAGGCACTCTAAAGGAATACGTTCCAAATGTTTTGGTAACCCCTCTAAACCAAAGTAGGCAACTGCTAGGCAAATATAACCTCTAGAAGATAAAAGCTGAGCTATGTTCTGTGCCTTTTCAATCCGTCCTTCACTACCGCTCACAATAATCAATGCTGGTGTTTTTATTGCCTTTTTATCATAGAAGAGTCTCCCTTGAAAATGTTTCCCATAAATATCTTTATGACTAATTTGCGAACTCATGTAATGTCTTGTGAAAGTTCTCTCTGCAATGACAGTATTTCCTTGCATAATTTTGATTTCCACAAAAAACCGATCTAGTAAAGGAATTTTAGAAAGAGAGGTTGGGAGCTTCTTTTTCTTATTGGTCAAGGGCTTTGCATTAGAAAATAGTCCCATTGTTGAAATGCCTTCATAAGAGCCAGAACAAGATGGAGTTTGTGAAATATCAATAATACCATTCTTATCTGATACAAAAATCCCTGTTGATCTCCATAAACCATCATGAGCTAAAAGCATGGGAGCATTGATACAATAATAATCGGATAGAAACATTTCGACTCGATATGTTTCCCTTGGTTTTAAGCCATCGATGACAATACTAAAAGATTCGTCTGCTAACTCAGACTCTGAGATCAGTTCAATTTGTATAGTCATATCTTCCTCTTTTTTTGTTAACATAATTAACAATATGGTTTTAAAATTACCGTGACTGTTACCACGGTAACTCTTGCCATACCTGTTCAACATCATCCATCAGTTTCATAACCATTTGAAGGTCCTCTTCACTATAGTTTCTTAAAACTGAAAAAATGGTTTTTTCAATATATTCTTGCTGCTCTTTATGAATGTTAAAAACGTCAACCCCTTTTTTGGATAATATCAGATATTTATTTTTTTCATTATCTGGTGCAAATTCAAAAGAAACGAGGTCTTTCTTGATTAAACGTCTAACACTCTGAGTAATAGCACTCCTAGATACTTCAAGTAACTCAGATAATGTCACTAGATTCACAGGCTGATTGCGGCCTATTAGATCAATCAAATGGACTTCATTAATAGTGATTGATTTATCAATACTGTTCCGATGTTGATCCTTTTTCAACTGTTCAAAGGCTAAAACAAAACTGTTAAAACGATTATTAAACTTATGCAGTTCTTTCTTATTCATAGTGTCCCTCTTTTTGTTAATAACATTAACAAAACTACTATTTCTTGTCAAGCTGAACCTAAAAAATCCTCCAGAGCTAAGCTCCAAAGGATTTATTTTTATTTTACAACAATATTAACGAGTTTATTAGGTACCGCAATCACTTTCACGATTTCCTTGCCATCAATCTCTGCTTTGACTTTTTCATTAGCAAGAGCAACTTCTTGCAACTCTTCGCGTGAAAGGTCTTTCGCAACCATGAGTTTGGCACGGACTTTACCTTTGATTTGAACGACGATTTCGATTTCGTCTTCAACCAACTTGCTTTCATCCCATGTTGGCCAAGCTACATAAGAGATAGACTCACCTGTTTCTGCAACTGTTTGCCAGAGTTCTTCTGCCAAGTGAGGCGCAAATGGAGCGATCAATTGGATAAATCCTTTGGCGTAATCCACATAGAGTTTATCTTCCTTGTTAGCAGCATTAACAAAGACCATGAGTTGGGCAATAGCTGTGTTGAATTTCATAGACTCGATTTGCTCAGTGACAGATTTAACAGTTTCGTTATAAACCTTGTCTAGAGCGCCATTGTTTTCCGCAACAATCTCTTTACTTGTAATCAAACGGTAAACACGGTCTAGGAATTTACGGCTTCCTTCCAATCCTTCTTCAGACCAAGCGATTGAGGCATCAAGTGGTCCCATGAACATTTCATAGACACGAAGGGTATCAGCACCGTATTGTTCCACCACATCGTCTGGGTTGACAACGTTCTTGAGGGATTTAGACATCTTGGCTGGTGCTTGCTCCAATTCTTCTCCTGTTTCCACATGGAAGAAGGAACCGTCACGTTTTTCAACTTTATCAGTCGCCACGAGAGCACCACGGTGGTCACGGTAGCTAGTTCCCAAGATCATTCCTTGGTTGAAGAGTTTTTGGAATGGCTCTTTAGTCGGTACAACACCAAGGTCATAGAGGAATTTATGCCAGAAACGAGCGTAAAGCAAGTGGAGCACGGCGTGTTCTGCACCACCCACATAGATATCTACTGGCAACCATTGTTTGAGGAGATCCTCGTCAGCCAATTTCTCTGTGTTGTGTGGATCGATATAGCGGAGGTAGTACCAGCTTGAACCTGCCCATTGTGGCATAGTATTAGTCTCACGACGACCTTTGACACCATCCTCACGAGTCACTTCAAGCCAGTCTGTCAAGTTAGCCAATGGGCTTTCACCAGTACCTGAAGGGCGAATGTCCTTGGTTACTGGCAAGACAAGTGGGAGTTCACTTTCTGGAACAGCTGTTGAAGTACCATCTTCCCAATGAATAATTGGGATTGGTTCACCCCAGTAACGTTGACGGCTAAAGAGCCAGTCACGAAGACGGTAAGTGATTTTTTCTTGACCAAAGCCTTTTTCTTCCAACCAAGCCACGATTTTAGCAATCGCTTCCTCTTTGTTGAGACCGTTCAAGAAGTCAGAGTTGACGTGAAGGCCATCTTCTGTGTAAGCAGCCTCTTCAACGTTTCCACCTTCCAAGACTTCTACGATTGGAAGGTCAAACTGTTTTGCAAATTCCCAGTCACGCTCATCGTGGGCAGGTACGGCCATAACAGCACCTGTTCCGTAGCTGGCAAGAACATAGTCCGCAATCCAGATTGGGATTTCTTTCCCATTGACAGGGTTGACGGCATAAGCACCAGTCCAAACCCCTGTTTTTTCCTTGGCAAGGTCTGTACGAGCCAAGTCTGATTTAAGACTGGCTTGGTGTTTGTAGTCAGCTACAGCTTCTGCTTGTTCAGGTGTTGTGATGGCATCTACCAAGTCATGCTCAGGAGCCAAAACAGTGAAGGTCGCACCAAAAAGAGTATCTGGACGTGTCGTAAAGACTGTGAATTCCTTGTCTGTTCCTTTTACTTTGAAAGTTACGTTAGCACCAGTTGATTTACCAATCCAGTTGCGTTGCATATCCTTGATAGACTCTGGCCAGTCAAGGTCATCCAAGTCATTGAGCAAGCGCTCAGCATAGGCAGTGATTTTGAGCATCCATTGGCGCATTGGTTTGCGGACAACTGGATAGCCACCACGCTCAGATGTTCCATCTGGAAGAACTTCTTCGTTGGCGATAGCTGTTCCCAATTCTTCAACCCAGTTTACTGGCACTTCAGCTTCATAAGCCAAACCTTTTTCGTAAAGCTTAGTGAAAATCCATTGCGTCCACTTGTAGTAGTTTGGATCTGTAGTATTGACTTCACGGTCCCAGTCGTAAGAGAAGCCAAGCGCATTGATTTGACGTTTGAAGTTGGCAATGTTTTCCGCTGTGAATTCTGCTGGGTCATTACCAGTATCCATAGCGTATTGCTCTGCAGGCAAACCAAAGGCATCCCATCCCATTGGGTGAAGGACGTTGTAGCCTTGCGCACGTTTGAAACGGCTAAGGATATCTGTTGCCGTATAACCTTCTGGGTGTCCTACGTGAAGACCCGCTCCAGATGGGTAAGGGAACATGTCAAGCGCATAAAACTTAGGTTTTGAGGCATCTGTTCCTGTCTTAAAAGTGTGATTGTCAGCCCAGTATTTTTGCCACTTAGGCTCGATTTCTTTATGATTGTAAAAACTCATGGTTTCTCTCCAATATTCGTAATGCTTCTATTATAGCATTTTTGAAGGATTTTTAAAGATGATAAGGGAACTTTAAGAGGCAAATTCACCTTAATCTATTTTGCACTTTTTTCATTCTTTTTAAGTTTTTTTGCGCTTTTATGTAACAAAAAAGCAAAAAGATGCTATACTAGTATCAGAAAGAAGGTGACTCATGTATCAGGAACAACGATTAGAGAAAATATTAACGCTTTTGGAGGAGCGCGGAAACCTATCTGTTAAGGAAATGGTTGACGCATTAGGTGTTTCCAAAGACACTGTCAGAAGAGATTTCGACTGCCTCAGCCAGAGGAATCTGGCTCAGCGTACCCATGGTGGCATTCTCCCAGTAAAAAATACCACTGTTCTTGGCTTCCAGGAACGTCAGAAAGGACTCACTGAAGACAAGAAAAAAATGGCAGACCTAGCGCTTAGCTTGGTCAAAGACCAATCTCTCCTCTTCTTCGATGTCTCTACCCTGATGCTTGAAGTTTCACAAAAATTGACTAAGAGCGTCACTGTCTACTCCCACTCTTTGGACAATGCCTTGATCCTAAGCGGTAAAGAAGGCGTCGACTTTCATCTCTTGGGAGGAAGATTTTACAGCAAAAACCGCTTCTACTATTCGCTTCACGAAGCCCAGCTCTTGCAACATCTACAGTTTGACTTAGCCTTCTTCGGAGCGGCTAGTCTCAGTCAAGGAGTGGTCAGCTATGAAGATGAAGAGGACCTTGCTGTCAAACAACTGGCCATGCAAGCTGCTCGAACCAAGATACTTATTGCTGAATCTGATAAATATGAAAAGCATTCTAAATATATCTTGGGCAAGATTGAAGACTTTGACTACTGGATTACAGATAAGAAACCTGATCCTGATTTGGTCGAGACTCTTAAAGATAAAGTAATGATTTTATACGATGGAAAGGATAACGATTATGAGTAATATTCGTTTGATTATCAGTGACATTGATGGCACTATTCTCACTAGTAACCACCAGGTGGACGAGCAACTGATTGAGGTAATGCCAGAGCTTGAAAAGGCAAATATTCCCTTTGTTTTAGCTTCTGCCCGTTCGCCACTAGGGATGCAACCAATTGCTCATAAACTAGGACTTCATGACAATCCTATCGCCTGCTACAACGGTGCCTTAGTACTTGAGGGTGATCGTACTATCATCCAGCACCCTGTGGATAAAGCTGAGATTCAAGACCTTCTTAGCTACTTATCCACAGATTATCCAAGTGTCTCTGTGAATATCTACTCTGGCAAGGACTGGATCACCAACGAACTAGACAAATGGTCTCAGCTGGAAGGAAGTATCACGGGTGAATCTCCTATCATTAAGGAACTACAAGACACGGTCTCAGACTCAGAACCACCTATCCACAAGCTATTGTTGATTGATGAGGCTGAAGTTATCCAGGATCTACACCAAAAACTCCTAAGTATGGATTTTCCACATACAGCCTTCTACTTATCCAAAGATAACTACTTAGAAGTCACTGCCAAACATGTTTCTAAAGAACACGCTCTCCTTGAGGTTGCCAAATATTATGACCTTCCTCTTGAACAAGTCATGACTATCGGAGATAACTTCAACGATAGTCCTATGCTAGCTCTAGCTGGCCTAGGAATTGCTATGGGCAATGCACCTGAAGAGGTTAAGGAAACTGCAAACTTAGTAACGGCTTCAAATGATGAGCATGGAGTCGCTCAAGCTATTAGAGAACATGTCCTAAACTAAGCTAATATCTAATGGTGGGAACAGCCTTTAATTGCCAACTCGAATTTTAGAACAAAAGGAAAGGTGCCCTAGAGGTGCCTTTCCTTTTTTAACGAAAAAAGCCTTCCTCTCTCGAAGAAGACCCAAATTTTCTAAAGATAAAGAAGGAGACCTACAAGAATCCCAATGGCATAGCCTGCCATAACATCACTAGGATAGTGAACACCACCTAGCACGCGCAAAAAAGCTAGAGCCCCCGCCAGAAAAAGCATAGCCCCACCTAGCCATGGGTTAAGCATCAGTGCCAACATAGCAATGACAGTCGCTGAGAAAACATGCCGACTGGGAAAGGACTTACCCAGACTGTCCTTCTTAATAAGGGGTTGAATAGCCCAGGTCTGGTATGGACGCGGTCGATTGTAGAGGCTACGACCAAGAGAAAGAAGGAAAAAGCCTCCCCCCATAATAAGCACCGTCGTAGAGAGAACAAACCAACCATTCCTTAGCCAAACCCAAATAAGAAATATAGGAAAAAGCAGGTAAAAAGTCCTAGTTATAAGCCTGTTCAACCCTTCTAAAACCTTAGCGTAAGAACGCAAAGGACCGCTAATCCTATCGTAAAATCGTTTGTAATTCATCATCATCCGTTAGAAAAAAAGGGAGTGACACAGAACTAAATTTCAAAAATCTAGCTTCTAGCCTCTCCCCTCAAGTTTAATGAGATAGTCTTCCAAGGTTGAAGTCTCTTAGCCCAACCTCTTTTTATCTATCTTAAAGTTCAGCGATTTGGTAAAGTTCAAGTTCAGCAGCTGTTTCAGAACCAAACATGTTAATCATGATTTTAACCTTGTTGTTTTCAATTTCTACAACACGGCCTTCTTGACCCATAAAGGCACCATCGATGATTTGAACCACGTCACCAACCTTGATATTAGTATCAAAGACATCAACGGTTTGACCCATTGAAATCAAGATTTGACGGATTTCTTCTTCCAAAAGTGGTGTTGGTTTAGAACGGTTACCGTGAGAACCAACGAAACCAGTAACGTTCGGAGTATTACGGACAACGAACCAGGCTTCGTCTGTCATTACCATCTCAACAAGAACGTAACCAGGGAAGCGGTTTTCTTCCACTTCTTTAACTTTACCGTTTTTCTCAACATTGACCGTTTGAGTTGGGATTTCAACACGCAAGATATTTTCAAGCATGTTATAAGTTTGGGCACGTTGCAAAAGGTTTTCTTTAACTTTGTTTTCGTATCCTGAATAGGTTTGAAGGACGAACCAGCCCTTGTCGAATGAATCTAGCATTTTAGGATTCCTTTCTTTTTTCTAAATGACATTTAAACACCTTCGGCTAGCTATCTTCTAGCTTCGAGTGTTAAATGTCAATGAATGTCTATGGTTTAATTCAAAGCGTAATAAAAAAGCCTGGTGGCCCTCGTTCTCGCTTTTATCTGCATTTATTATAACAAAAAAGAGCAGGCATTCCCACTCTTTTTGTGTTTTCTTTAGAAAAAGTTAATCAGTGCTGACATAGCGCGACTCAACAATTCATCAAACGCATAGATGATGACAGTGAAGAACGCAGTATACTCAAGAACTGAAATAAAATCATGCCAGCGTTGTTTACGGTCTGGCCAAGTCGTGTCTTTCAAGACTTTGAAAATACTTCCAGTTTGTCTCACGGTGTCTCCTATCTTGTTTCCTTATGCAAGGTGTATTTTTTACAATGTTTACAAAATTTGTTAACTTCTAGTCGTGTTGGTTTGGGAGTGCTACTCACATTAATTGAGTAGTTTCGGCTCCCGCATTCAGCACACGCTAGGCTTGCTTTTTTCTGTGCCATAACGCCTCCGTTCCTTTTATCTTACCACTTTTAAATGCAATTGACAAGCTATCTGAATAGACCTGAGAAGGAGTCTGTAATCTTATCCCAAAGGCTGCTTGCCTGATCTTTAACGTCATTCACAACGTCTGATGCCTTGTCTGTCCATGACTTGTTACTGCTATTGCGCGAGTCATTTGGATCTGCCGTATAGTCTAGTGTTTGACCATCAGCTGCATAGGCATTTTCAACGGTAAACTCAGTTCCTGGTGTATTTGGCAAAACATCCGCAGCGATGTAGCTGAAGATTGTCGAAGCTGTTCCCGAGCTAGCTCCTGTTAGGTAGTGACTCTCATCAGTCTTATCAAAACCAATCCAAGTCGTCATAACCACATCAGGAGTATAACCAATCACCCACTGGTCACTAGTCAAATCCTTGTTAAATTCAGCCTGAACAGTACCTGTCTTACCTGCCATCGTGTAACCTGTGTAGTTGGCATTCACAGCAGAACCATTTGAGAAGGTACCAAGCATCATGCTGGTCATCTGGTTAGCTACTGACTGGCTAATAACACGTTTAGACTTCTTACTATGGGTAGCAATAATGTCACCACTGGCATTTTCAATTTTAGTGATGAAATAAGCTGTGTTCATCTCACCACCATTAGCAAAGGTTGCATAAGCCTGAGCCATTTGAAGAGGACTAGCTGTCACACCACCACCAAGTGAAATTCCCAGCTCTTCTGGAACATTGTCAAAGTTGAGACCGAATTTTTGACCATAACTGATCCCTTTTTGAATACCGATTTGATTAAAGAGGTAAACTGCTGGGATATTGTAGGAGTTGGCCAAAGCTTGATACATGGGCACATCCTCTGTCTCAACACCACCGTAGTTGGTTGGGGTATAGCCATTATAGTCGATTGGTTTATTCGGAAGGTCCTTATTGATGCTCCATCCTGAAGCCAGAGCTGGGGCATAGACCACTAAAGGTTTGATGGTTGATCCAGGACTACGTTTACCTTGGGTTGCATAGTTAAAGTTACGGAAGGTTGTATCACTGGTACCACCTACACGACCTACCAGACCACGGACAGCTCCAGTTGTTGGATCAAGTGCCACACTAGCTGACTGAGCTGTACTACCATCACTTTCTGATGTAGGGAAGAGATAGGTATTTTCGTAGGTTTGCTGCATGTTAGCTTGTGAGTTGGCATCCATCTCTGTGTAGATTTTGTAGCCATTTTTAACGATTTCATCCTCACTCAAGCCATAAGTTTTTGTAGCTTCTTCAATGACGGCATCGAAGTAAGACGGATACTTGTAGTCATCGCCAGTCCCTTGATAGGTATCATCCAGGCGACTAGCCATATCAACTCCTGCCGCACTGTCGGCGTCTGCCTGACTCAACTTCTTGTCATCAACCATGTTGGCGAGGACAGTGTTTCTACGGTTGGTCGCATTTTTGATATTATCAATTGGGTTGTAAATTTCAGGTCCCTTAAGCATACCAGCGAGGGTCGCTGCTTCATCAACGGTTAGATTGGCAGCACTTGTCCCGAAGTATTTTTGACTAGCATCTTCAACACCCCAAACCCCATTTCCGAAGTAGGCATTATTGAGGTACATGGTAAGGATTTCTTGCTTGCTGTATTTCTTGGTTAATTCCAAAGAGAGGAAGAATTCCTTGGCCTTACGAGTGACTGTCTGTTCTTGTGTCAAGAAGGCATTTTTAGCCAACTGTTGGGTAATGGTCGAGCCACCACCAAAGCGTCCCATAGATACAATGGCCAAGAGAAATCGCTTGACGTTAACCCCGCTATTTTCATAGAAGGTACGGTCCTCAGTTGCTATAACAGCATTCTCTAGGCTATCACTAATGGCATCCAGCTCCACATAGGTCCCTTTTTGCCCTGACAAAGAACCAGCTTGATTGCCTTCTTTGTCATAGATAACCGTAGTTGCTTTCAAGGCATCTTGAAGATCTGAAACATTGGTCGTCTTGGCAATATAGAAAAGGTAGGAACCTACTGTCAGAACCAGCACAGCTACCATGATAAAGAGAATTTTACCAATATGATAGCGACGCCAGAAACGACGAATAGGATTTCTTGGTGAAAGTGTAAACTTGCTCAAGAACGCCTGAAACTTACCTAAGGGTTTGGTGGTATCAATAGGTTTCTTTTGCTTAGAACGTTGATAACGTGACGTCTCTTGACTTTCCTGAGACATATCTAGGTCTTCAACAGCTTGTTCAACCTCATCAGGTTTCTTAGCAAAGAGTCCCTTTATCTTATTTTGTAAATTCTTCGATTTTTCAGCAGGCTGGGAATCCTTACCCTTTCCGCTATTTTCTTCTTTAAAAAGTTTGTTTTTTAGATTATCAAAAAATGTCATAACCCTATTATACCAAGTTTTTACAGATTCTGTCCTCTTTTAAACGTTCATGATATAATGAAACCATGACTTTACACGTAGAAATTATCAATCCCTATCCTGCAACAACTGTCAAAGACTTGCTCGAAACTAAGCTCCTCATTCCTCGTAAGATTCGTCATTTCCTACGCACGAAAAAGCACGTCCTCATCAATGGAGAGACTATTAATTGGCAGAGTCCTGTTGAAAAAGGTGATAAGATTAGCCTGACCTTTGATACAGAGGACTACCCTGAAAAAATTATCCCTATGGGAAATGCCAGCCTAGTAGAGCCTCTCTATGAGGATCAGCATCTCATCGTGGTCAATAAACCTGAAGGAATGAAAACACATGGTAATGAACCCACAGAAATTGCTCTACTTAACCATGTTTCGGCCTATTGTGGGCAAACCTGTTACGTCGTTCATCGACTAGACATGGAAACTAGTGGGGCTGTACTCTTCGCAAAAAATCCGTTTATCCTGCCAATTCTCAATAGACTCTTGGAAGATAAGAATATTCAGCGTCAATACTGGGCATTAGCTGAAGGTAAATTCCAAACCAAGGAGACTGTGTACAATGACAAGATTGGACGCGACCGCCATGATCGTAGAAAACGGGTGGTTGATCCTAGAAAAGGGCAGGTTGCCTATACAACCGTCACACGCCTCAAAACCTTTAAAGGAGCTAGTCTGGTCAATTGCCAACTAAAAACCGGCCGGACCCACCAAATTCGTGTGCATCTGGCCCACCATGGGCATGCCATTCTGGGAGATCCTCTTTATAGTCACCGAACCGCATCTCGACTCATGCTCCACGCCCACACTCTTAGTTTCACCCATCCCTTAACACTCGAAAAAATCACTGTTAAGGCGAGTTCAGACAGTTTTGAAAAAGGGTTGAGAAATCACAAATAATAGAAGTAGGCTCATTCTCAAGCATAGTGCGAAAGGATTATCCTAATGATCCTCTAGTTATGACACAGTGGAAGCTTGCAAATAAGTTGCTTTTATTGACTTCAAAAGCCTTGACCACCTTGAATCTCCCTGGACATTATGTTAAGCTTTACATATCATATAAATTAGAGGAGTATTTAATTATGAATCCAGCAGATCAATGGTTAGCTATCAATGCCAAGTATTTCCCAACAGAACAAGTGCAGTACATCCGCCAACGCCTTGAGGCACTTCCTGAACAACAGCTTTCAATGCTTTACTCAATCAGCTTCCAAGATCCTACAATGATGCTTATTATCTCACTTTTCGGTGGTTCTCTTGGAATTGACCGTTTTATCTTAGGACACGTTGGCTTAGGTGTTGGTAAACTATTGACATGCGGTGGCTGTGGTATCTGGACTATCGTCGACTGGTTCCTTATCATGGATGCTACTCGCCAATCAAACGCTCAAAAACTCTTTGCAGTTATTGGCTAATGAAAAACTATTTCACACGCTTGTGGGCCTACCACCAGCGTTTTTTTAGATTATATCTCTTAGTTTTAGTGGCAGTTTATGGAGTCTACCTTTTGCATCTGCCAACACCACTCAGTTTAATCCTAAGACCATTTGGACTTAAGGGTTGGAGCGCAGGCCTAACACGCGCTAGTGTTAGGCTCTTACACCTAGATTGGCAAGGAGCCTGGAACTATAATCCACTGATATATCCTCTAGTGGTCTATATCCTAACCTATTTCTTTCTCTTTCCCATCTTTAGTGATAAGAAGATTATTAGGAAATAAAGCAAACACTCTTATTCGATTCCCATTGCCGTCCCCTTACACTATTGCTATAATTGTAATTATCAACATTTTTATAATCAAGTTATCTGGAGGTTATACACATGAAACAACAAGATTGGATTGATTTTTTCCAAGCAGTTAATGGTCGTAATCCAAGTATTCAAGAAATGGCTGAAGCAGCTCAGAAAGGCGAGTTTGTCCGAGAAACTCCCAAACCAACTGTCGAAATAACAAAAACTGTCCCACAAAAAGACACTGTAGAAACTGCCGAAAATGATGTTGACAATTATGATGTTGCTGAAGAACCACTAGCTGATACCAACTTAGAGGAACTACAGGATTTACCAAATACTAGCCCCGCGTCAAGTCAGACTAATGCTACCTTCCAACATCCAAATCATAACTTTAACGAGACTTGGACGCAACACGAAAGTAAGTCTCAAACAAACCTCATCATGATAGCCATCGCTTCTATCCCAGTTATCCTCTGGGCTCTTGCAATGATACTCTTTGGAATTGCCAGTGATGAGCTTAGTGGCGGCTTGCTCACGGCTTTTCTCTCCATCATCATTTCTTTACCCTTGGTAGTACTTCAAATATTACCAGCTCTTCTAAATAAAACCGATAAAAAATGGCCAATCTTTATCCTATCCTTTCTTCTAGGCTGGACATTCATCGGTTGGATCATCCTTCTTGCTGTTTCTATCAATACGAATAAGGAAGCAGAACGCATTAGACAACAACAAATGATGATGCAAATGGCAGGTCAACAAGGAAGTTCTGATACATTTAACCCTTTTCAGTAATTAACAACAAATAATTGAAAAAAAGAAAACCCAGAAAAAGTTTCTCGACTTTCCCTAGGTTTTTTCTTTTGCTTTTTTAAACTCTTAGTAGCCCATCATTCCTGGATCCATAGCTGGTGCTGCTGGAGTTTCTGGTTCAGGTTTATTGGCAACGACTGCTTCAGTTGTCAAGATAAGACTAGCTACAGAAGCAGCATTTTGGAGGGCAGAACGTGTGACCTTAACAGGGTCGATAATTCCTGCTTCAACCATATCTACCCATTCACCGTTAGCAGCGTTAAAGCCTGTACCAACTGGGCTGTTCTTCAATTTATCGATGATAACTGAACCTTCATAACCAGCGTTATAAGCAATTTGACGAACTGGTTCTTCCAAGGCACGGAGGACAATGTTACGTCCTGTAGCGTCGTCACCTTCAAGATCAAGTTCAGCAACCTTAGCAATGACGTTAACAAGGGCTGTACCACCACCTGCTACGATACCTTCTTCAACAGCGGCACGAGTAGCGTTAAGGGCATCTTCGATACGAAGTTTCATTTCTTTAAGGGCTGTTTCAGTGGCCGCACCAACCTTAACAACTGCAACCCCACCTGACAATTTAGCCAAACGTTCTTGAAGTTTTTCACGGTCAAATTCAGATGTTGTTGTTTCCAATTGAGACTTGATGAGGTTAACACGGTTAGCAATCGCTTCTGTGCTTCCTGCACCTTCAACGATAACTGTACTATCTTTATCCACAGTTACTTTAGAGGCTTGACCAAGTGCTGCCATAGTTGCATCCTTAAGCTCAAGACCAAGATCTTCAGTAATGACAGTTGCTCCTGTCAATACGGCAATGTCTTCCAACATCGCTTTACGACGGTCACCAAAGCCAGGTGCCTTAACAGCAACGACATTGAAAGTTCCACGAATCTTGTTAAGAACAAGTGTAGGAAGAGCTTCACCATCCACATCATCAGCAATGATCAAGAGTGGACGACTTGTCTTAAGCACTTCTTCCAAGAGTGGAAGGACATCTTGGATATTTGAAATTTTCTTGTCAGTCACAAGGATAAATGGATTATCAAGGTCAGCGACCATTTTTTCATTATCAGTAACCATGTACTGAGAAAGATAACCACGGTCAAACTGCATACCTTCAACCACTTCGAGTTCTGTCTCCATACCACGAGACTCTTCAATAGTGATAACACCATCATTACCCACACGTTCCATAGCTTCTGAAATGTATTCACCAACTTTTTCAGAACGTGATGAAACCGCTGCGACTTGGGCAATAGCTTCTTTATTAGCAACTGGTTGTGCAATGGCTTTAAGCTCTTCCACGGCTGTAGCTACAGCTGCTTCAATCCCACGACGGATACCGATTGGATTAGCACCAGCCGTTACATTTTTGAGACCTTCACGAACAATAGCTTGTGTCAAAACAGTGGCTGTAGTTGTTCCGTCACCAGCAATATCGTTCGTTTTTGAAGCGACTTCGCTGACAAGCTTAGCACCCATATTTTCAAAGTGATCTTCGAGTTCAATTTCTTTAGCAATTGTCACACCATCATTAGTGATAAGAGGTGAGCCAAAAGCTTTTTCCAAAACCACGTTACGACCTTTAGGACCAAGCGTTACCTTAACTGTATCAGCCAAAGTATCAACACCACGGACCATTGCTGCGCGTGCATCTGATGAAAATTTAATATCTTTTGCCATAGTTACTCCTTCTTTATCTTACTTTATATCTGATTAGCATAGACCTAAGCTAGGACTGCTAAAATGTCTGCTTCACGGATAATTGAAACGGAATCATCTCCGTCTTTAACATTGACACCTGCACCATTTTCAACAAGAACTTTATCGCCTGCTGCAACACTAGGTGCAATCAATTCACCAGTAAGAGTACGGATTCCTTCACCTACTGCCAAAACCTCAGCAGTCTTTGTAGCTTCATGACTGGCCCCTGCCAATACAAAGCCACTAGCTGTTTTTTCTTCTGTTTCTTCAAAACGGACAACGATACGATCACCCAATGGTTTCAATGCCATACCAATTACCTCCAAATGTTATTTATTATTAGTAACGTGTGAAACGTTATTTTTAGCACTCATAAACCACGAGTGCTAATCCATATATTTATTTTAGCACTTGGTCAAAAATAGTCAAGAAAAAACTACCCAAAATCTGAACTTTGGATAGTTTCTTTTTTGTTTGTTAACCGAGTACCAAGGCATCGTCATTGAGGACTTGTCCACTATTTTTGTGGAAGAGGTCCATAAGTTCTGCAACAGTGAGATTTTTCTTTTCTTCACCTCGCACATCGACGACGATTTTACCGTGATAGAGCATAACCAGACGGTTCCCATATTCGATAGCATGTTCCATATTATGGGTAATCATAAGGGTTGTCAATTCTTGTTCTTCAACGATCTTACGTGTCAAATTCATGACCATATCACTTGTCTTAGGATCTAGGGCTGCTGTATGTTCATCCAAAAGCAAGATTTTGGGACGCACCAAGGTTGCCATAGCAAGTGTCAAGGCCTGACGTTGTCCACCTGACAAGAAATTAGCATCAGTCTTCATACGATTCTCAAGACCAAGACCAAGATCTACCAAGGCTTCCTTGAAGACTTGACGTTCGCTTTCAGTGATAGACTTTTTAAAAAAGCTACGTTTCTTACCACGACGATAGGCAATCGCCATATTTTCTTCGATAGAAAGGTTTGTCGCTGTCCCCATTCGAGGATCTTGGAAAACACGGCTAATGTCTTTAGAGCGCTCATCTACAGATGCTTTCTTAATAGATTGCCCCTCCAACAAGATATCCCCCTCATCAATGCTAAGAACACCAGCAATTGAATTCATCAAGGTTGATTTACCAGCACCATTTCCCCCAATAACAGAGATAAAATCTCCCTGTTCAATGTCGAGATCCAAACCACGAAGGACGTGATTTTCATTGACCGTGCCTTTTTCAAAGGTTTTATGAATCTGTTGTAAACTAAGTAAAGCCATTACTTGTCACCTCCTGGAGTCAAGGATTTGTTAGGTCTGATTTTCAATTTTTGTCGTACTTCTGGCACATAAAGGATGATAGCAAGCAAGATGGCTGAAGCCAATTTCAACATTTGAGCATCAACGTTCATGGCAAGGATAATAACCAAGACCAAACGGTAGAGAACAGCTCCTACGACAATTGACCAGAGGCGTTTGCCAAGTGGTAGATACTTGACGATAACTTCGGCTAAGATGATTGCAGCCAAGCCATTTACGATTGTACCAGTACCCATATTCATATCCGCATAGCCATTGTTTTGAGCTAGGAGGGCACCTGATAGGGCAATCAAACCATTGGAAATCATGTAGCCAAGAATCTTCATACGGTCAACCTTGATACCATTGGCTTCACCCATGGCAAGGTTATCACCTGTTGCACGAAGAGCAAGTCCAACCTGTGTATTAAGGAGAACAACCAACATAAGTACTACCAGACTAACAAAAATCAGTCCTAATAGAATCACACCATTCAGCTTAGATAGACCAAGATCCATAACCATAGTCACCAGCGTGTTGTGTCCTGAAAGAGAGACATTGGCACTTCCAAGAACCAAAAGGTTAACTGAATAGAGCCCTGTTAAGGTAATAATCCCCGTTAAGAGTGCTGGTATCTTCATTTTCGTATGCATAAAGCCAGACACAGCTCCAGCAAGCATACCAGCTACAAAACCACCTAGAGTCGCAAAGATTGGGTTAATCCCACGGATAATCATGATAGTTGTCGTAGCAGCACCAAGTGGGAAGGCCCCCTCAGCTGTCAAATCAGCAAGGTCCAAAATACGGAAGGTAATGAAGACCCCGATAGCCATAATAGCCCAGAGAAGCCCCTGAGAAATGGCTGTTAGCACCACATTTGAAAATCCTTTTTTAGAAGACTTATTGACCTTAAGCTTAATGACACCCTTATCTTTTTTAGCAATTGGTTTGTCATCTTGTGTTGATGCTTTAGATTCCTCGTCACTAATGCTAGAAACATCAATACCAAGTTCTTTAGCCATGTCATGGTTAACCACAACATTTAGGGTTTTAGGATACTCGGCATCGACATCCTTGACCTTCTCACCTCGGAGAACACGGCCTGCCAACTTACCTGTTTGACGTCCAAGCGCTTCATAGTTGGTTCCGTAAGTGAATAGGACACCTTTTTCTACACTACCAGCGTCACTACCAACAACTGGAACCTTAGTCTCTTTAGAAAGATCTACCAAGGTATTAATAGCACTAACAATGGTATTATCAGTTGGGATGAAAATCACTTCGGTTTGACTCATCAAGCTCTTGGCTGTGTCTTGGATATCATTGGTTGATGAAATTCCTTTGATAACCGTTTCAATACCAGCTTCCTTGAAGTATTTCTTGGCTTCTTCAACCTGAACTTCTGAGTTACGCTCGCTGGTCGTGTACATAATCCCAACTTTTTTAGTGTTTGGAAGGACCTTTTTCAACAACTCGACTTGTTTGTTGATTGGTGACATGTCGCTTGTCCCTGTCACATTTCCTCCAACATTGTCCATAGACTTAACCAATTTAGCTGAAACTGGATCTGTAACAGCTGTAAAGAGAATTGGCTTGTCCTTTGTCAAACTACTCAAAGACTGGGCTGCTGGGGTTGCGATAGCTAACATGACATCATTATCTTCAATAAGCGACTGAGAAATCGTCTGCAAGTTAGACTGATCTCCTTGTGCATTCTGATAATCGATTTTGATGTTCTTACCGTCGACATAACCTTCCTCTTTGAGTTCTTCAATGAACCCTTTACGTGTCGCTGACAAGGAAGGATGTTCCACATATTGGAGCACACCGACGTGAACCAAATCTTTATTAGAAGCATTGGAACATGCTACCAAGAGGACAGCTGTAATAACAGCCATCATACTGACCAAGAATTTCTTCATCTTGTATACCTCTATTTTTTATTCTATCTATTTCCAATTTTCTGTCATCTTTTTTCCGAGATGATAGAGTCAAAAGAAAATTAAAAATAGACCACGGTATGAAAAAAACCAGTTAGGACAGGCCCAACTGGTTTTATGCATCTTGACTAGCACAGGCTAGCTTATGTCACCGGTTAGACCTATTCATCTAATCGGCTAATCCATCACAAAATGCTTTAGCTTCATAGATACAAACTGACTGACGCTTGTATCCTGAAACACAAACGTCCTATCTAAAGAAACTAAAGTAATAAAAAGCTTTAAGATTTCCCAAATGGGTCGCTTTGTTAAGCATGTGATGCCTCCGTAGTTATGATAGTTTTAAGTTTACACTATTTAGACAATTCTGTCAAATTGGAATTTACTCTCTTTTCTCTCAATTTATCATTGTCACTGCAAAAGAAAAATCTCTTCCTGCTCCTGCAAGAAAAGATTTTTTAGATTAAGCATCTTGTTCGGTTGTTAAGATAGCAAGTGTTTCAATCAAGTTATCGGCATTAACTTCAATAGTATCACCAGTTGCCTTGATTTTAACTTCGACAACACCTTCGCTGGCTTTTTTACCAACTGTCACACGAATTGGAAGTCCGATAAGGTCACTGTCAGAGAATTTAGAACCAACACGCTCATTACGATCATCTGTCAAGACATCATAGCCTTCAGCCATAAGAGCAGCTTCTAAACGTTCTGTCAAAGCATTGGCTTCCTCATCCTTAGTGTTAACTGTAATCAAGTGAACATCATACGGAGCCAATTCTTTAGGGAAGTTAATTCCCCATGCATAGCGGTACTGACCTTTTGGTGTCTTGTTAACAAAGAGACGTGCATGTTGTTCGATTACAGCTGACAAGATACGGCTAACACCGATACCGTAACATCCCATGATAATTGGAACAGCACGGCCATTTTCATCAAGAACATTAGCACCCATACTTTCAGAGTAACGTGTCCCAAGTTTAAAGATATGACCAATCTCGATACCACGCGCAAACTGAAGGACACCTTGACCATCTGGTGAAATTTCACCCTCTTTAACTTCACGAATATCCACGTATTCTGCCTTGAAGTCGCGCTCTGGGTTAACCCCTGTCAAGTGGTAACCATCTTCATTAGCTCCAACGACCGCATTAGCCACATCTTGAACCTTACGGTCCGCAACGATACGAACATTTTCAGGAAGGTTAACTGGACCAAGAGAACCGAAGTTAGCGCCAAAGACTTGACGTGCTTCATCTTCTGTAGCTGGTTCAAGGAAATCAGCAGCAAGGTAGTTTTTCAACTTCACATCGTTAACCTGATCATTACCGACAAGAAGAGCCACCACTGGTTCATCATCAGCAATGAAAAGCAAAGTCTTGACGGTTTGTTCTTCTGGAACATTCAAGAAAGCAGCAACTTCATCAATTGACTTGCAATCTGGTGTTTCAACACGAGTCACTTCTTCTTGAGTCACAACCTTAGTCGCTGGTGTGTAGGCATTTGTTGCCATCTCAAGGTTAGCTGCATAGCTTGACTCTGTAGAGTAGGCAATTGTGTCTTCACCAGATACCAACCATGATGTCAATTCTTTCTTGATTTCTTCCATGACATCTTCTGGAATCTCATCCAATGAAGCAATTGACTTGTCAAGAACTACCCAACGGTTGAGATCTGTACGCTCAGGAGTAACCGCCATAAATTCTTGAGAATCCTTACCACCCATGGCACCACCATCACCGATGATACCCTTAAATTCAAGGCCAGCACGTGTAAAGATAGCCTCATAAGCTTTACGGTAGTCTTCATAAGTGACATCCAAATCTTCATAGTTTTGGTGGAAACTATAAGCATCCTTCATGATAAATTCACGTGTACGAAGAAGACCGTTACGAGGACGTTTTTCATCACGGTATTTTGATTGGATTTGATAGAGATTAAGTGGCAATTGTTTGTATGATTTAACCGCATCACGAACCAAGGCTGTAAACGTTTCTTCGTGAGTTGGACCGAGTATAAAGTCAGATTTATCACGGTTTTTAAGTTTATAAAGGTCTTCACCGTAAGTTTCATAACGGCCTGACTCACGCCACAAATCTGCTGTCAAAAGTGCTGGCGCCAACATTTCAACCGCACCGATTTTTTCAAACTCCTCACGCATGATGGTTTTGAATTTCTCGATAGCACGATTTGCCAATGGCATATAAGCATAGATACCAGCAGAAACCTGACGCACGTAACCCGCACGTACCATAAGGGCATGACTGATAACTTGAGCATCACTTGGCATTTCACGAAGTGTTGGAATCAACATTTTACTTTGTTTCATCATTTACATACTAAGGAGGCTGGCCCTTGGCTCAAGTCCCTTAGACTTCCTTTCGTTTCTTTGTTTCTAATTAAAAGAAAGCACGCATAATATCATTCCAAGTGACTGCAATCATAAGAACAACCATGATAGCAACACCTGCAAGTGTAATATAGCTTTCAATTTCTTGATTAAGTGGTTTACGACGAATGGCTTCAATAATATTCATAACAATTTTTCCACCGTCAAGGGCTGGAATTGGGATAAGATTGAAAATTCCCAGGTTAATTGAGAGCATCCCTATAAGGTTAAGAATGGAAATCAAGCCATTTTCTGAAGCCTGGGCAGACATCTGGAACATAGCAACCGGTCCACCAAGTTTATTCAAACTAAAGTTGGTGATAAGCCCCTTAAGTGCTACGAGAATTTTGAAGGCCCCTTCCCAAGCCATTTGGAAACCACCAAAAATCTTATCTTTAAGACCTGTTTTTAAAGCAGGAGAAACACCTAAAAAGTAGCTACCTTGGTTCTCCTGAGGTTTAACAGAGATTGTTTCTTCCTGACCGTTACTTCTCTTAACTGTCACAGAAAGGCTATCACCTTTGGAGAATTTTTGGGTATTCTCTGTCAATGCTTCCTTCAAGCTGTCCCAATCAGTAACCTTGTCCTTATTGATAGCCTCGATGGCATCACCATTTTTTAAGCCTGCCACCTGAGCAGCACCTCCATCGGCTACCTGGATACGGTTGGTCGATGTATCTTGAACACCACCTTGAACAAAGGCTAAGATAATAAAGACAAGCACCCCAAGAATGAAGTTATTCATAGGACCAGCAAAGTTGGTAATTAAACGTCCCCAAATGCTTGCATTTTGATATTGGACATCCTTAGGAGCGATACGAAGTTCTGTACCATCCTCCTCAACGATAGTGGCATCATGATCAACCTCATAGGTCTTGGTCTCATCTAGGACTAGACCTGTAATGGTTAACTTATCCTCCAAATCATAGGCAGTGACGTTCATAGGCAAAGCCGTCTGGTCAACCTGGCGATCCGAAAGGTTGATACGTCTTACCTTACCATCTGATCCAATCGTTAGACTGGCAGGGCTACCTGTTTTAATCTCAGTTGTATCTTCACCCCAACCAGCCATACGGACATAACCACCCAAAGGGAGGATACGGATAGTATAAACGGTACCATCCTTACCTGTATGTGCAAAAATTTTCGGTCCCATACCAATGGCAAATTCACGAACCAAAATTCCTGAGCGTTTGGCAAAAAAGAAATGACCAAACTCATGGAAGACGACAATCACACAGAAAATCAGTAAAAAGGTAATAATAGCTTTCATCTAGACACCTCCACTCTTAAAAAAGTCCTAGGAAGTGCATGATTGGGAAAACGAAGATCCAGCTATCGCAACGGTCCAAAATACCACCATGCCCAGGAATAAGATTGCCTGAGTCTTTAACGCCAAAGTGACGTTTAATAGCTGATTCAACCAAATCACCAAATTGACCAAAGATACTAAAGAGAATCGTACAGATAAGCAACCAGAAGAAGTTATGAGGGGCATAAACGCCGTGGTTAATCAAACCAAAGATAAGAGCCACAATGATTGCGGACAAGATACCACCGACACTACCCTCAATAGTCTTATTTGGCGATACTTTTGGCAATAGCTTATTCTGACCAAATTGACGACCAAAAAGGTAAGCTCCAATATCTGTTGCCCAAATAATAAAAAGAGCAAAGAGAACTTTTTCCCAACTATCCAAACGTGCCGCAATGAGATTTTGGAAACCAAAACCAACATAAAAGGCAGATGCAATTGGATAAGCTGCATCATCAAAAGAATAATGGTCGCTATTAAGGACAGTCCCCGCTAGAATCAAAAATGAAATAACAGCGAAACCTGTCACACTAGCATTTGTTGGAAGACTGATAAAATACTGATCAATCGGCACAGCCAAGATAAAAGCTGCCACCATTGATAAAATACCCTCGATAGAGAAAATCTCCAAGTGCTTCATGCGAAGCATCTCAGACACTGCAACCATGGCCATGGCTCCAACCAAAAGTTGGAAAGGAAGACCACCGATAAAGAGCAATGGGAGGAAAATGGCTGCTGCCACACCCCCACCAATTAAACGTTCTTGCATGAGAGGTCCTTTCTAGACACCACCGAAGCGACGGTGACGTTTATTGTAGTCAGAGATGGCTTGACGTAGCCCTTGTTGGTCAAAGTCTGGCCAGAAAACATCTGTGAAGTAAAACTCACTATAGGCAGATTGCCAAGGCAAGAAATTACTAAGACGAAGCTCGCCACTCGTACGGATAATCAAATCTGGATCACGGTAGAGGTAAGGCAATTTATCTGTCATCAAATGCTTAGCAATGAGATCTTCATCAATAGCTTCAGGACTGAGTTTGCCTGCTTCAACCTCTTTAGCAATCGCTTGAACTGCAGATACAATCTCCGCACGACCACCATAGTTCAGTGCAAAGTTGAGAACCAAACCGGAATTATGTTTTGTCTGCTCAACTGCCTTTTCAAGAGCATCTAAGGTTTCCTTAGGCAGACGACTGTTATCTCCGATTGTCAAAATACGAACATTGTTTTTGTCTAATTCTGGTACATATTTGTTAAAGAATTCAACTGGCAAATTCATGATGAATTTCACTTCATCTTGTGGGCGTGACCAGTTTTCAGTTGAGAAGGCATATACTGTCAATACCTTAACCCCAAGTTGTGACGCTTCGATAGTTACCTTTTGCAAGGCATCCATCCCAGCCTTATGCCCCATCACACGTGGTTGTAGACGTTTTTTAGCCCAACGGCCATTTCCATCCATAATAATACCGATATGGTTGGGAATATTGTCTAGAACCTCTTGATGAGATTTTTTTCTAAATTTAAACATGGAATATCCTCTAAATATAGTTTACCCTTTATTTTACCACATTTTCAGGGGTTCTGAACAGCTTTTAATACCGATAAGATTAGAAAACGCAAAAAGACCAGGATTTAACCTAGTCTCAAATACACATCTTAGTTTTCATCAGCAGACTCAATTGCTGAATCTTCTTCGATAATTGTCTTTTTAGTTGTTTCTGCTGTTTCTGTAGTTGGTGCTGGTGTGATTACTTTCATGATTGAACGACTCAAATCAAAGGTCAAGAAAACACCTTCTGCATCCAAAACAATACGGTTATTTTCTTTGTCAATCTCATCGACAATAGCAATCAAACCACCGATTGTTTCAACCTCAGCACCCTTAGCAAGACCTGCAAAACGATCTTCCTGTGCCTTTGCTTGGCGACGACGGCTGAAAGCCACATAAGCAACAATTGCGACCACATAAATGGCCAAAACTAGCATCATATTCATATTTCGTATTCCTCCAATAATTCACTTGGCTACTACTATATCAGATTAAGTCAGGACAAGCAAGACAAATCCTTAGACAGACCACATAAAAACACTTTCCTTATAACGGAAAGTGCTGAATGAGACTACATATCTGCTACGTTGTGATATACCTTTTGAACATCATCGTCTGCTTCAAGAGCATCAATAAGTCCTTCGAAAACTTCAAGGTCTTCACCTTCAAGAGTAACCTCAGTTTGTGGAATCATTTCAAGTTCAGTCACTTGGAACTCTTCTTGTCCGTTAGCACGGAGAGCTTCCAAAGCTTTGTGAAGATCTGTTGGCTCAGTATAAACAGTGATAGTACCATCTTCTGCTTCTACATCTTCAACTTCTACATCTGCTTCAAGCAATTGTTCAAAGATTGCGTCTGCATCTTCACCTGCAAAAACGATAACACCTTTTTTATCAAACATGTATGAAACAGAACCTGAAGCACCCATGTTACCACCATTTTTACCAAAGGCAGTACGTACGTTAGCAGCTGTACGGTTAACGTTTGAAGTCAAAGTATCTACGATAATCATAGAACCATTTGGTCCAAAACCTTCATAACGTCCTTCAACGAAAGTTTCATCAGTGTTACCTTTAGCCTTATCAATGGCCTTATCAATAACGTGTTTTGGCACTTGCGCTTGTTTAGCACGCTCCAAAACAAATTTCAAAGCTGAGTTTGATTCTGGATCTGGTTCACCTTGTTTAGCAGCTACATAGATCTCAACACCAAACTTAGCGTAAACCTTAGAGTTTGCACCATCTTTAGCAGTTTTCTTAGCAACGATATTAGCCCATTTACGTCCCATGGGATTCACCTCTTCTAAGAGATTTGTATCTCTGATTTGTTTTTTCTTTTTTGAAAATAGCAAAGCTTGCTAAATTCACAATCCCTTACATTATAGCACTTTGACTGCCGTTAGTAAAATTGAAATAAATCCTAAGCATTTATCATATGAAACATTTACTCAGTCCCCTCTCCCAAACGAATAATCTTATCAAAATATGGTTCATTTTCCTTTATAAGATGGTGGGTAACCGTGATATAAGTGATATTAGGATCACTTAATAATAGGTGCTCAATACGAGTAGCATTATTGTGGTCAAGATTTGCAGTAGCTTCATCAAAAATCACAACAGAACATCCTTTTAAAAATGCTCTTATCAGGCCTATTCTTTGTTTTTGGCCCTCCGAAAAGCTACCGTCGCTTACTTGCTCATCTATACGGTTTAAGAAAGATAAAAGATTAACTCTTTCAAGAACTTTCTTGATTTGTGTATCAGTAATAGCTTCATTCCAAAGGGTTAGATTGTTCCTCAAGGTATCATTATAGATATGAGTTTGACTCCCAACATAGGCACATTCAGACACGATTGAGTTCTCATCAATCTCTTTTGACTCCAATTTTCCAAACAAGATTTTTCCCTCGTAATCTTTAAGATTACCTAGGAATATATTAAGCAGGGTTGACTTCCCACTACCTGAGCATCCAGTAATAGCATACTTGCCTCCTTTTTTAAAGGTTTGGGTGAATCCCTCAAAAATAGCCTTATCTCCAAAATGATAACTTACATTCTCAAAGCGAACATCCTGAATAGTCGCTATGCAAGTCTTTGGACCCTCTGGAAAATCGTGAAATTTTCTTAAGATAGGATCGACAGACTTAATGGTCACTTGCAGCTGATTAATAGTGGATAGAGAGTTAAAAATATTACCTGATATCTGTCCTACCGAGGCAATGGTTCCAACAGTAATATTTCCAAAAATAATTAACAAACCAGTTAGAAGAAGTATCAACATCTGGGCGATAACTGAAAATAAAGCCATCAGCGTCTCAGTGCTAGTCTTTCTTTTTGTAAAAATAATTTTTTGTACAATATATTTCTCAACAATGGACCTCACTTGTCTAAGAAATATCTGTTTACGACTGGCGTAATAAACATCCGCATATCCATACAACTGATCGCTTATTCCAGAAACAAGCTCCTCATTCGCTTTGGAAAATATCTCCATTGATTTCTGCATTTTATTGGTAAATGGTTTGGGAAGATAAGTCAGACATAAAGTCAAAAAAATGGCTAGAAGAACAATCCTTACATCATAACTTAATAAGGCAATAATTGAAAACAAAGTGGTGAATACTGTTGAACAAAGAGTATAAATACTTGTAAAACCATTTGATTCAATCAATTGGATATCATTATTTAATACTGAGAGATGCTCTCCAATATCACTCTTTCTGAATTCACTAAAAGAATGGTGAATAATTTTACTAAGATAAGACTGACGAATAGACAAAGTCATTTTTTGGATTAATTTTGTTTGATGTACCGCAATAATATAATTCAAAACTAAATAAATAATGTAAAGACCTACCTCTAGACCTAACAGAGCTAAAAAAGATTGGATTCGCTTAGATACCAGCTGATTCGTCATTAAAGCTAAGGTTACCGAGGCACTCACAAAAATAGCAGCATTCAGTGCTAACAGTAAGATATGAACTAAATTGTCATACTTGTATTTAAGAATATAGGTTCTCATAGATTTCCTCACAATCTAAATCACTTTGGTATATAATCAGTTGGATAAATTGAAGACATTGGAATACCATATATCCATTGAAAATTAAAAACCATAGTGATGTCGTACTATGGTCTTAGTTTATTCTATTTTTTAACTCACTCTATAAAATTGTCATATAGTAGAATTTAACAACTCTTGATACTCTGATTCCTTAGCAAGCAATAACTTTTCCGCACCTAAAGTCCTAAGAGTTTCTAAACACCCCTCAATTAGATTTCTCCCTTCAGCAACTTCACCCGACTTTATCAAGTAAGACCCCATTACAAATATCAACTCATGTCTTTCATATAAGAGGACCTCAGGAATTCCACTATCATTGACTAAATCTAAATAGTATTTCGCTAAATCTAATTCATCACGTCGTAAAAATTCAGAAGCTGCATTAATAAGAAGACTAATTCGGATTCTTTGATTTGAGTCGCTATTTCCAAAAAGTCTAGTTCTATACACAATCTCCTTGGTCAAAACATTAAGTGTCTGGGTGGAAATAAACGACATACTATTTCCTAGTATGATCAACTCTCTTTTTCCCCATTGTTCAATACTAAAAAGATAGTCTGTTAATTCCCTTACCTTATTTTCATCAACCTCTTTATTTGAAACACTTGCCAAAAAAGATTCTAGCATAATACTGTTATAGAGAAATGATTTGTCTTGTGTGAGCTCAAATTTATGACGCTCTTCTCCAGCGTACTTCTGTAACGATAAACTATCGTTTTGATAATAAGCCTTACTAGCACTTTCTAATAACTTTTCAGTATGAGTTGGATTATCTTGAGATAAAATACCATAGAACTCTTCAATACTAACATCCAATTTATCTAACAAAAGAAAAAATCTAGATAATGAGATATCAGATTCTCCACGTTCAAATTTTGATAGGAAAGATACTGATAAATAATCACTAGCAAGTTCTTTCAATGTCAAATTCTTTGATAAACGAATTTTTTTCAACAAAGCACCCATTTCCACAGGTCCAATCATGATTCATCCTCCTATACTTGAACTAATTATAGCAACAATCATTTCTAAATTAAAGAGCCACAAAACCCAACTAGCCAGTCCAAAATATTTAAACTAAAAATTCGTAAATTATCCTACAAGAAATCATTAATGGAGGGTTTAGCCTACAAATGGATAAAAAAAGACCAGCCAAAGCTGATCTTATCTGAGAATTACAAGCGAGCGTTAAGTTCTGCTCCAAGTTCTTCAAATCCTGGTTTACCAAGAAGGGCGAACATGTTTTTCTTGTATGCTTCTACACCTGGTTGGTCGAATGGGTTGATAGCATTCAAGTAACCTGAAAGGGCGATAGCAATTTCAAAGAAGTAGATGATGTACCCCAATGTAAAGGCATCTTGTTCAGGAAGAGTGATGAACATGTTTGGCACATCACCATCTGTGTGAGCAAGAAGAACACCGTCTGTTGCTTTTTTGTTAACAAAGTCAACATCTTTACCTTGGAGGTAACCAAGTCCATCAAGGTCTTCTTCCAATTCAGGAATAATCACGTTCTTACGTGGTTTTTCCACACGAACAACTGTCTCAAAGAGGTTACGTGTACCTTCTTGGATAAATTGTCCAAGAGAGTGCAAGTCTGTTGAGAAGTTTGCTGATGTTGGGTAGATACCTCTTTGGTCTTTACCTTCAGATTCACCAGCCAATTGTTTCCACCATTCTGAGAAGTATTGAAGTGATGGTTCGTAGTTAGCCAAGATTTCAGTTGTGTAACCTTTACGGTAAAGGATGTTACGAAGTGCAGCGTATTGGTAAGCTTCGTTTTCAGAGATTTTAGATGAAGAATACTCTTTACGTGCAGCGTTAGCACCTTCCATAAGGGCTTTGATATCAGCACCTGAAGCTGCGATTGGCAAGAGACCTACAGCTGTCAATACTGAGAAACGTCCACCGATGTCATCTGGAACAACGAAAGTTTCCCAACCATTAGCATCTGCTTCAACTTTAACTGCACCTTTTTGGCGGTCAGTTGTTGCGTAGATACGTTTGTTTGCTTCTTCTTGACCGTATTTCTTAACAAGGAGTTCCTTGAAAACACGGAAAGCGATAGCTGGTTCAGTTGTTGTACCTGATTTAGAGATAACGTTAACTGAGAAGTCTTTATCTTCAACATACTCAAGCAAGTCTGCAAGATAAGTTGATGAAATTGAGTTACCAGCGTAAACGATTTGTGGTGCTTTGCGTTCTTCTTTTGTTTGAAGGTTAGCAAAGTGATGATTCAAGAAGTCAATGGCTGCTTTGGCACCAAGGTAAGAACCACCGATACCGATAACAACCAAAACATCGCTTTCTTCTTTGATTTTTTCAGCAGCTTTCAAGATACGATCAAATTCTTCACGATCGTAGTTTTCTGGAAGGTCACGCCATCCAAGGAAGTCTGCCCCTGGGCCAGTTCCTTTGCGAATCATTTCGTCTGCTACTGTTACTTGTGCTTGAAGGTTGTCCACTTCGTGTGGTGCTACAAATTTATCCAAAACTTTTGAATAATCAAATGTAATATGAGCCATTAGTCTCTCCTTATAAAAATTCAATTATAGCTTCTAGTTTACTCTTTTATTTGTCTTTTGACAATGTTTTTTACCCTTATTAGGTCATAATAGGATACAGTTTCTACTTAAATGTTAATTCTGCTTCAAGACCGTAGTGGTCACTTACCAAAGGTTGATTATTGCCGTCAAAAATCACACTAAGGCGCTCTACTGTCCAATCTTGGCTAGCAAAGACATAATCGATACGTAAAGGCTCTTCATTGCCCTTCCAGCCATCGATACCTGGTCCAACTGTATAGCTACCAGTTGTTTCTTTAGCTACTTCAAAACTATCTTGAAGATTGAGCGAGCTAGCCAAGATGGCTTGATGCCCTTCGCGACCTGCTGGGTTATTAAAGTCACCTGCTAGGATGAGCGGTTTCCCAATAGCTTTGAAACGTTCCTCAATACGTGCCCACTCTTCTTGGAAACCTTTGTCCCACCATGAAAGGTGAACACTAGCAACAGCAACTTCTCGGCCATCTACAGTAGTTTCAGCAACTGCTACACGGCGTGTATGGTAGTCAGTTGGATCATCAACATCTGAAACCAAGATTTCGCTCGCTGTCAATGGTTGACGTGACAAGACGGCAACCCCCTCATTAAGGTGATCATAACCAATGTGATTGTAGGCCCAAGTCCAATGGTATTGAAGCCCTTCTTCAGCTAACTTTTCCACAAGAAGACGGACAAAGTGATCTTGGTGGATTGGTGTTGCTGATGGAAGTGCATGATAGTAAGCATCCGTGTCTACAACAGAAGTCTCTATTTCTTGGTTAACTTCCTGGAAGCAAATAATATCATACTGAGCCTTTAGGATCTGTTCCTTTAAGGTTTGGAATTTTCCTTCAGCATCTTCTTCCATCCAACTGTGAGTATTTAAAGTTAGAAATTTCATAAGTTTATCCCTCTTCTGACTTGCATCTAGAAATGACATAGGGTCATTTACAAACAAAACAGCCCAAGGGCTGTCTGCTTGTTTATCGTTTAGCAAATTAAAGTTCTACTTCTGCAACTGGAGCGTTAGCAGCCAATTTACCTGTATGTTCTACTTTAACTGATTTGATTGCATCTGCATTTGTAAAGACAACAACTGTAGATGTTTCACGACCTGCTTCACGGATAGCATCAAGGTTTGCTTCAACCAAAAGATCACCTGCAGCAACTGTTTGACCTTCAGTAACTTTAACGTCGAATGGTTTACCTTCAAGACTAACAGTGTCAAGTCCGATGTGAACCAAAACTTCAAGACCATTGTCTGTTACCAAACCAAGAGCGTGTTTAGTTGGGAAGATGCTTGTCACTTTACCAGCTACTGGTGAAACGATTTTACCGTTTTCTGGTTCTACAGCGAAGCCGTCACCCATCATTTTTTGTGAGAATACTGGGTCTTTAACATCTTCGATGTTGATAACTTGACCATCAGCAACTGAATGCACTTCATCAGTCACACCTTTGAAGGTAGCTTCTGCTTTTTGAACAGCAGTCATTTGACTTGGAAGTGTTTCAGGAATAACTTCACCTGAATCAAGAACGTCTTGGATATCAGATTTCAATACGTCTGCTTTAGGACCATAGATAGCTTGAACCCCTTGTCCTTTCATGACAAGACCCATAGCTCCTTCAGCTTTCCATTGTTCTTCAGTTCCGACTTTTTCAGCGTCTTTAACAGTAACACGGAGACGAGTCATACATGCGTCAACATCGACGATGTTAGCACGTCCACCAAGAAGGTTGATAATGTTGATAACTTGTGAGCTTGCTGAGCTTGTTCCAGCACTTGCTGAGCCAGCAGATTCTGATGAAGCATCATCAGCTTGCTCATAGTTACCGTTACGTCCTGGTGTAGCGTAGTCAAATTTCTTAATCATGAAGTTTGCGATGAAGAACATGATAACACCAAAGAGTACAGTTACCCAAATGAAGTTAACGATATCCATCGCCAAACCAGCGTTAATAGCAAGTGGTGTACGTGTCAAGAACTCGATAGAACCGAATGAGTGAACACGAAGGTTAACGATATCAGCCATGGCAAAGGCACATCCTTGTACCAAAGCATAAACAATGTAAAGTGGAGTAGCCACGAACATGAACATGTACTCGATTGGCTCTGTTACCCCTGTCAAGAATGTTGCAAGTGCAGTTGCAGTCAACATCCCTTTGTATTGATGTTTTTTATCATCATCGACGTTACGGTAGATGGCTACTACGATACCCATCAAGATACCGAATGAACCAATCATTTGTCCAACTTTAAAGCGGGCTGGTGTAACAGATTCAAGAACGTGTTTGTATTGTTCTGGGTGTGCACCTTTAAGGTTTGCAAGGTCAGTAACCCAAGCAAGCCAGAGTGGGTCTTGACCCAATACTTCAGTCCCTTTAGCAGCACCTGTCAAAACTTCATAAGTACCACCCAATTGAGTGTAGTTAATTGGGATAGTCAACATGTGGTGGAGACCAAATGGCAAGAGAAGACGTTCCAAAGTACCGAACAAGAACGGTGCCAAGATTGGAGCAGTTTCTTTTGAGTTGGCAATCCACATACCGAAGCCGTTGATTCCTGATTGGATAACTGGCCATACGATAGCAAGAACGATAGCTGCGATAGCTGAACGAAGAATAACTACGAATGGTACGAAACGTTTACCATTGAAGAATGATAAAGCTTCTGGCAATTTACGGAAGTTATAGTATTTGTTGAAGGCAGTAGCTCCGATGAAACCAGAGATGATACCTACGAACACACCCATGTTGAGGGCTGGAGCTTCCAAAACACTGATGAAGTAATCAGATACCTTGATTGATTGACCAAAAACGGTGTGGACTGTAGCAGCCTTATCAGCAAGAATATCTGAAGTAACACCAAAGATTGAACCAGTCAAACGGTTAATCAAGATAAAGGCAAGACCTGCCGCAAAGGCACCGCCTGCACGTTCCTTAGCCCAGCTACCACCAATGGCAAGGGCGAACAAGATGTGAAGGTTACCAATAACCCCCCAACCAATCTGCTCAAGAAATCCACCAGTAATAACGAGTGGTGCCACGTTTGGATTAATCATGGCAACTGTTTTACCGAGAGAAATCATGAGACCTGCTGCTGGCATAACTGCGATAACAACCATGAGGGCTTTACCGAATTTTTGCCAGAACTCAAAGCCAAATTTTTCTTTTAGCTTATTCATTTCATTTCCTCCTATGTTTCGATGCAAACGCTTGCATAACTTATGTAATTATTATAGCATCTTTTTACGATTTGTAAAGCGTTTTCGTAAACTTTTTTTGAATTTTTTTACAAATTTAAAAACCCCCAGAAAAACAGGGGTTACTTGATTATTTTTAAGCCATCAAAACCATCAAAATTGGGATAACAACCATAGTTGCAAGGGTAGTCTCAGTAACCATAACAGCTGCGTAATCACTATCAGCTCCATAGAGTTTAGCAACTACTGGAGCATTGGTCATGACAGGCATGGCAGACTGGATGATAAAAACTTGTTTCATCAAAGTTGGGAGAGGTGCCCAGTAAACAATGGCAGCCATCAAGAGAGGGGCAACTACAAAGCGTCCCAACAAAATCAATACCTGGTCCTTTTTAAGAACCAACTGCTTCACACCTGCATTTGACACTGACAAACCGATGAAAATCATAGATAAAGGAGTCGTCAAACTACCCAAATACTTCAAGTCACTGGCTAAAAAAGTTGGTAATTTAATATGAAGGATAACAATAATAAGACCTAACATGAAACCCATTAGAGGGGGAGAGAAGATCTTTTTCAGACTTGTTTTTAAATCAAATTCTGCCTCTCCTTCCCCATCTCGCTGAATAAGGTAAGTTCCCAAGGTCCAGAAAAAGGTCGTATTGCACATATAATAGATAAGAACATAGGGAATACTAGCATCGCCAAAGAGGGCTTGATTGATAGGGAGCCCCACAAAAATAGTATTCGAATTAAAAAACATGGAAATAAAGAGGCCACGACGCTCCTTTTTCACTGCAAAAATGCTAGCCACCGCTGTCGCAATGCCAAGCAAAATCACCATAGACAGTGCAGGAAAACGCAATTCTGGCAACATTTTAAGTAGGTCTGTCGCTGTGAAACGCTGTGTGATCGTATAGAGCATGTAACAAGGCAGGGCAATTTGAGTGACTAGCTTCGCTATAAGACCACGTGACTTGTCGTCAAACCAGCCTTTTTCGCCCATAACGAATCCCACTAAAATCATACCTAAGATGACTAGGATTCCCGATATACTCGTTAAAAAGATTTCCATGTTTTCTCCTTTTTTGTTACTGTTACAAATAATAGTAGACACCAGAAAAAACTAATCATTTTTTCTGCCTAGAAATCTACCATTCTTATTTTAACTTCTCTCAAAAACCACTTTAGTATATCACAAAAAGAGCTTGATTTCTCAAGCCCTTTTCTTCTATTATTTACTCTGCTTTTAAGAGAGGTTCAAAGATGGATACCAGACCAAAGAAGGCGATGAAGATGAGGGTAATAGTTGCACTAGCTGGTGTTTCCCAATAATAGGAAATAAAAATACCAGAGAGCATGCCAACCAAACCAATACCAATAGCCCAGAAAATGACAGATTTAAAGGTTTGACCTATTTTCATACCAATAGCTGCTGGAAGAATCATGATGGTGGAAACCAAAAGTGATCCTGCTGCTGGAATCATCAGGGCAATCGCTATCCCTGTCACAATATTGAAGAGGAGAGACATGAGACGAACTGGCAAGCCATCTACATGAGCAGTGTCCTCATCAAAGGTCAAAAGATACATAGGACGAATAAAGAGTAGAGTCAAGACCAGTATAATAGCCGCAATAACAAAGAGGGCACGCACTTGCTCTGGGCTAATCGTGATGATAGAACCGAAAAGATAGCTATCTAGACTCATGCTACTGCTACCTGCCTTGTTACTAAGAATAAGAGCCACTGCCAATCCCATTGACATGAGGATAGCCGTTGAAATCTCCATATAATGCTTGTAACTAACCCTGAGATATTCTAAAACCAAAGCAGCAATAACCACAACCACAAGGGTCATCCAAGTGGTTGATAGTCCCAAGAAAATCCCAACAGCCACCCCAGCTAGGGACACGTGACTCAAGGTATCGCTCATCAGACTCTGACGACGAAGAATTAAGAAAAGCCCCAAAATTGGCGAAAAGATACTGATAGCAATCACGGCGAGAATAGCACGTTGCATAAAATCATAGGCTAATAATTCACTAATCATGTTTGTGCTCCTCTCCATCCTTTTCATGGACATTGAAACAACGCCAAGGCAATTTCTGGTTACGAACTAGATGAATATTACGGTCTGTGTACTCCTTGACTTCCTCTGGATCGTGGGTAATCATCAAGACAGACTTGCCATGCTTGTGAGCCGAGTGGTGCATGAGTTCATAGAAAGTATTGGCTGTTCCTGCATCCATACCCGTCGTTGGCTCATCCAAGACAAAGATATCTGGATCCGAGGCAAAAATACGAGCAATAACGGCACGTTGCTTTTGCCCACCTGAGAGATGACCAATTTGCTTGTGACGATTTTCCCACATTCCTACAGACTCAAGGGCACGTTGAACATGCTCCAAGTCGTGCTTAGTCAAACGACGGAACCAGCCCTGGCGAGGATAACGGCCAGACTTAACAAACTCGTAGACCGTGCTTGGAAAACCTGCATTAAAGCTGGCAATCTGCTGTGGAAGATAGGCCATGCGAAGCTTTTTACCATCTTTATTGGTTTCAGAGATGGTTACAGTTCCCTTCTTAGGCTTGAGAATTCCTAGGGTAGCCTTAATAAGCGTTGACTTGGCAGCTCCATTTTCCCCAGTTAGGGTCACAAACTCCCCAGAATCCAAATGATAGTGAATATTGTCCAGAACAGGCTCCGAATCATACTGGAAGCTCAGTCCTTCAACTGTAATATAGCGCATCTTAATCCTCGATTTTTTCTGCTAATTTTGTCAAGAAACGTCCAATCACCTGACGCTCTTGATTATCGAACTGATCCAATACAGACCGATAGACCCCCAAGGTCTCTTGGTGGTGTTCCTCATGCTCTTGGGCTATGGGTTGAGCTTCTTGTGTCAAGACAAAGTAGGTCACGCGCCCATCATCCTTATCTTTCTTAGCCTCCAACATGCCCTCTTTGACCAAGGTTTTAACTGCCTTGGTAACAGCAGCCTGGCTAACATTGAGGGTCTTAGCCAACTCAGAATTGGTCTTTCGTCCCTCAGACAAAAGCATGAGAATATGCTCCTGAGTATTGGTCAACTTAACCTGACTACGGCACTGACCAATGAGGAGCTCATGCTGATTTTCAGCCTTGAGCAAAATCTGATTAATCAATTGATTTACTTGTTCTTCTAGTTCTAGCATTGCTTTCTCCATTTACTTAACCAGTTAATTATATCGAAAATACCAAGGTTTTGCAAGGGAGGACCAAGAAAAAGATTGGTGATGGGCTATCATCACTATCAAGGAAGAATAAGGGTAAAATAAAAACCTAACCAAGCTGGTTAAGTTTTTATCATATATAGATTTATCGTAAAGTTGCAAAGATTTCTTCGACCTGAGCCACAGACTCGGCACGTGAGACTTCTCCACGAACCTTGGCTGCTCCGGCTGTTCCACGAAGATAGTGTGGTGCAAGACCGCGGAATTCACGAACAGCAATCTTTTCACCTTTAAGGTCTACCAAACGTTTGAGGTGGTCTTCAGCGATGTCCAATTTCTTATCAAATGGAAGCTCTGGCAACTCCTCTCCCGTTTCAAAGAAGTGGTTGATTTGCGTGAAGATGTAAGGATTGTTCATAGCTGCACGACCCACCATAACGGCGTCTACACCAAGTTCTTCAATCATGAGTTTGGCATCTTGAACGCTACGAACATCACCATTTCCGATAAATGGAATCTTAGTGATAGCCTTAGCAACACGGGCCAAAGTCTCGTGATCACAGTGACCTGTGTACATCTGCTCACGAGTACGACCGTGCATAGCAAGGGCAGAAACACCTGCAGACTCAGCCGCAAGAGCATTTTCCACAGCCAAATCACTGTCTGACCAACCTGTACGCATCTTAACAGTCAAAGGAATATCAAGTACTGATGTTACTTCCTTGACGATGTGGTAAATCTTGTCTGGATCCTTGAGCCACTTGGCACCCGCTTCATTTTTGACGACCTTATTGACTGGACAACCCATGTTGATATCAACGATATCAGCCTTGGTATTAGTCTGGATAAAGTCCGCTGCACGCTTCAAGCCCTCAGCATCACCACCGAAAAGCTGGATAGACATTGGATGCTCATTCTCATCGATATGAAGCATGTGAAGGGTCTTCTCATTATTATATAGGAGCCCTTTTTCAGAGATCATCTCCATAACCACGAGACCTGCACCAAATTCCTTGGCAATAGTACGGAAAGCCGAGTTAGTCACACCTGCCATAGGAGCTAGTACTGTACGATGAGGAATCTCCACGTTTCCAATCATGAAGGACGAATTAAGTTTAGTCATTGATGAGTTCCTCCAAGTCAGCTTCTGAAAATTCATACTTTGTTTGGCAGAATTGACAGACGATTTCAGCCCCATGGTCCTCGTCTTTCATGGCTTGAAGTTCATCCTTACCAAGCGTCAAGAGGGCATTTTCAAAACGTTCACGTGAGCAATCACACTCAAAACTAAGCTCCTCTTCAGACAAACGTTTGAAAGGTTCATCCCCATAAATGGCATTCAAGAGGGCTTCGATATGGTCATCAGACTCCAAAAGCGTTGAAATGGCTGGCATCTCTTGGATGCGTTTTTCGTAACGAGCGATTTCTTCCTCGCTAGCTCCTGGCAAGACCTGAAGCATGAAACCACCAGCAACCTTGACCTTGTCCTCTTCGTCAAGAAGTACATTAAGACCAACAGCAGATGGCGTTTGCTCAGATTCTGTCAAATAGTAGGCAAAGTCTTCACCAATTTCACCAGAAATAAGTGGTGTTGATGATGTGTAAGGATTACCAGTTCCATAATCGATGATTGAGACAAACTGTCCTTGTCCCATGAAAGGACCCACCAAAACTTCACCAGTAGCTGTTTTCTTGATGTCCACACCTGGATTTTGGATGTAGCCCTTAACATGTCCTTTGGTATCAGCTACAGAGATGATATGCCCAAAAGAGCTATTTCCGATAACCTTAACCGTAATTTTGCTCTCACCCTTTTGGTTAGCAGCCAAGATTTGGTTGGCAATAAGGGTACGTCCCAAAGCAACTGTTGATGATGACAATGTATTGTGTTTTTCTTGTGCGGTTCTAACAGTTTCTGTGCTATCAAGAACATAAGCACGGAAAGAACCTGATTCTGAAATTGTTTTAATTAATTTATCCATAGTGATTCTATTATAACACAAAAAAGAGGGTGGAAAAATCGTAAACGCTCGGCGTTTCTCTTCCACACTCTCTACCAAATTACCATGAAAATTCGGACAGTTTTTCCCTCAAACTTGCTATTTTTCTATCGTCAAAATGGTGTTTCTGCCTTATTACAGGTGGCAAATTCTCCAAATACTCCATATAGACACTGACAAGGAGGTTATAGTCATTAGTCGTCAAACGCTTGAGTTGACTATGAATGAAGGTAGTTGCCTGATCGTACTGTTCATGGATTAACAAGTCGTCAATGTAGTCATTGCCATCAATCGTGTGACCTTGCTCGTCCTCCACCTGACCTAAATCAATATCCAGAGTCTCAAATTTAAAAGCCTTACTGACCACATTAGCTGTCCCTCGAATTTGATTGAGTAGCCAGTCACTGTTATACACTCCCATATTAGTCCCCTCCATTACTTGCTATTCAAATCTATTATATCTTTTTAAATACCGATTGTAAACGCTTTCTACACTTTGCAATTTCTCTGTTACTAACAGTTATCTAGAGCTCATTGCTCGATTTTTCTAGCAAAACAAAAAGGACCATCTGGTCCCTTTAAATTATCAGAGTTTTTACCCAACTGATCCTTCCATTTCATAACTAATCAAGCGGTTAAGCTCAACAGCATATTCCATTGGAAGTTCTTTGGTAAATGGTTCCACAAATCCCATAACAATCATCTCTGTTGCTTCTTGTTCTGAAAGTCCACGACTCATGAGGTAGTAGAGTTGCTCTTCAGAAATCTTAGAAACTTTAGCTTCGTGTTCAAGGGCAACTTGTGAGTTATGGATTTCGTTAAATGGGATAGTGTCTGATTTAGACAAGTCATCCATCAAGATGGTATCACATTCGATGTGAGATACCGATTTCTTAGAATCCTTGTTGAAAGTGACTTGTCCACGGTAGTCAACCTTACCACCGTTACGAGCGATTGATTTAGAAACAATAGATGATGATGTATGCGGTGCATTGTGAATCATCTTAGCCCCTGTATCTTGGTGTTGACCTGCATTGGCGAAGGCAATTGAAAGCATGGTACCACGCGCACCTTCTCCATCAAGGTAAACAGATGGGTACTTCATAGTGACTTCGGCCCCAAGGTTACCATCAATCCACTCAACAGTCGCATTTTTCTTAGCGGTAGCACGTTTAGTTACCAAGTTGTAGACGCTATCTGACCAGTTTTGGATAGTTGAGTAGCGCATGTAGGCACCATCAAGTGCAAAGATTTCAACAATGGCTGCATGAAGGCTAGCCGTTGTGTATGTTGGCGCTGTACATCCTTCAACATAGTGAACGCTGGCACCTTCATCAACGATGATAAGGGTACGTTCAAACTGGGCAGTCGCTTCGTTATTGATACGGAAGTAGGTTTGAAGCGGAATATCCACCTTGACGCCTTTAGGTACATAAATAAAGGTACCACCTGACCAGAAGGCAGAATTAAGGGCCGCAAATTTATTGTCTGTTGGCGGAACCAGTTTTGAGAAGTACTTCTTGAAGAGCTCTGGATGCTCTTTAAGAGCTGAGTCCGTATCTGTAAAGATAATACCCAACTTGTCATACTCTTCTTTCATGTTGTGGTAAACCACTTCTGATTCATACTGAGCTGAGGCTCCAGCAAGATAGGCACGCTCTGCTTCTGGGATACCAATACGTTCAAAAGTTTCCTTGATTTTCTCAGGAACGTCTTCCCAGTCACGAGCAGGTTTGTCTGATGCTTTTTGGAAATATGTCAAGTCATCAAAGTTAATACCAGAAAGGTCTGGTCCCCACTCTTGCATGGCCATTTTGTTAAAGGTTTCCAATGATTTCAAGCGGAATTCAAGCATCCACTCAGGCTCCCCTTTTTCAGCAGACATGGCACGGACCACATCCTCGCTGATTCCTTTTCCTGTTGAAAAGACTGGTGTCACATCGTCATGGAAACCGTATTTATATTCCCCCAAATCAATGGGTTTTGGTTCTACTTTTTCATTTGTTTCAGTCATAGTATTTTCCTTTATTAAAGGTTTGATTCGTTTTCCTTTTTGCTTGGTCAAGGAGACTAACTGCTCCTTGACTTCCTAAAGCTCGCTTCTCTCTATGGCTTTTTTGAGGGCATTCCAAGAGAGTGTTGCACATTTGATACGTTGTGGAAATTTAGAAACCCCCGCCAAAAGCTTGGCTTCGCCTAGCTTATCTTCATCTTTATGATCTCCTTGAATCATAAGAGAGAAAATCTCCGCTAGCTCCAAAGCCTCTGCCTTAGTTTTACCAATAACCGCATCCGTCATCATACTTGATGAAGCTGTAGAAATGGTACAACCATCACCAGCAAAGGCAATGTCTTCAATCACGTCACCATCAAATTTGACTGACAGATTGATAACATCTCCACAAGTCGGATTATTTAGTTGAAGTTGCTCCACATCAGGTAGAACACCATGATGGTGAGGGCTCTTAGAGTGATCGGCCACAACAGCCATATATAAACTATCTAGTCTAGAGAGTGCCATTGAAAAACTCCTTCGTCGCAAGAATTGCCTCTACAAGCTTATCGCAATCCTCTTTGGTATTGTAAATATAGAAGCTTGCTCGGGCTGCTGATGAGATTCCTAAATGATTAATTAAAGGCTGAGCACAGTGGTGACCCGCACGCACCGCCACTCCTTCATAATCAAGAGCTGTCGCCACATCATGAGGGTGAAGCCCATCAATATTAAAGGCAATAACACCTGCATGCTGGCTAGGATCTTCTGGACCGTAGACTGTCAGACCATCAATCGCCTGAAGCTTAGGCAAAACATAGTCTACTAGCTCTTGCTCGTAAGCATGAATATTTTCCATGCCTAAAGCAGAGAGGTAGTCTACAGCAACTCCAAGAGCAATAGCCCCCGCAATGTTAGGTGTACCAGCCTCAAATTTCCAAGGCAATTCCTTCCAAGTGGCTTCTTGTTCATAAACAAAATCAATCATCTCACCACCGAATTCAATAGGATTCATCTGGTTAAGAATCTCTTCCTTGCCATAAAGAACCCCAATCCCTGTTGGACCTAACATCTTATGGCCAGAAAGGGTGAAGAAATCACAATCCAAATCCTGAACATCAATGGCCATGTGAGGCGCCGATTGGGCACCATCCACCACCATATAGGCACCAACTTGGTGGGCAAGCTTGGCAATTTCTTTGACAGGATTGATGCAGCCTAAAACGTTAGAGACCTGAGCTAGACTGACAAATTTTGTCTTTTCAGTAATCTTATTAGCCAAATCTTCCATATCCAATTGGCCATCTTTCAAGTAGGCATAAACAAGTTTAGCACCGGTCTTCTTACAAGCTTCCTGCCAAGGAATGATATTCGAGTGGTGTTCCATAATTGAAATAACCACCTCATCTCCTGGCTCAAGAACCTGCTCTGCAAAACGACCAACCCAGTTAAGACCAGTTGTCGTTCCACGTGTAAAGAGGATCTCTTTGGTTGATTTAGCATTGATAAACTGACGAAGCTTTTCACGACTAGCTTCGTAAGCAGCTGTTGCACGCTCAGCCAAAGTGTGCACACCACGGTGAACATTGGCATTGTCCTCATGATAGTAGGCCATGAGAGTGTCCAAAACTACTTGAGGCTTCTGAGTCGTTGCTGCATTATCCAAGTATACCAAAGGTTCATCATTAACTACCTGATCTAAAATGGCAAAATCTTGTCGAATCTTATAGGCATCTAAAGCTGACATCTTATCTCCCTATCTAGATATATCATAGGTTAGACTATCTGCGTCGATAGTTCCTAACGTTTGTTTAGTTTTGTATCAGTTACAGAAATCATTTCATCGCGCACTTCTTTAACTGGAATTTCAGTAATAACTGCTCCTAAGAAACCGCGAATAACCAAACGTTCTGCAGTGTCTTGATCAAGTCCACGACTCATGAGGTAATACATATCCTCTGGATCTACCTGACCGATTGAAGCAGCATGTCCTGCTGTAACTTCATTTTCGTCAATCAAGAGGATTGGGTTGGCGTCTGAACGTGCCTTGTCAGAAAGCATAAGCACACGGCTTTCTTGTTGTGCGTCAGCACCCTTAGCACCTTTGACAATGTGACCAATACCATTGAAAGTCAAAGTACCACGTTCCAAAATAACACCATGTTGTAGGATATGTCCCACAGAGTTGTTACCATAGTTCGTCACACGAGTATCAATCCCTTGAACCTGACGACCTGATGAAAGACCAATAACCTTAAGGTTGGCATGACTTCCATTGCCAATCAAGTCACTATCAAAGTCAGCAATAACATTGCCCTCGTTCATGATCCCGAGAGCCCAGTCAATGCTGGCATCACGACCGATACGACCACGACGACTAATATAAGTTGTGACGTTTTCACCCAAACGGTCAATAGCCGCAAACTTGACTTGTGCACCGTCTTGAGCAATAACTTCCACAGAAATGTTGGCACTAGCTTTTTCAGTCGCTTCACCTAGCGTTTCAAAACGCTCAAGGTAAGTCAATTTACTGTTTTTACCAGCCACGATCAAAACGTGTTTGTTAAATGAAACATTTGAAGTTCCATCTTGGTAAAAATAGCTTTCAACTGGCAAGTCAATTTCAACATTATCTGGTACATAAAGGACTGCTGCACTATTGAAATAAGCATAGTTATAAGCTGCCAATTTGTCCTCATCGTAGGCCACAGCCTTACCAAAGAAGGCTTCAACGACTTCTGGGATTTCCTCAAGAGCAGTCGTAAGGTCTGTGAAGACCACACCTTGGCTAATCAAGTCAGCTGGCAATTGTTCAAGAACAGTATTTGTTCCTACTTGGACCAATTTAGGGTTGTTTCCAAGCGCTGTAAAATCAGGCACATTTGCTGATGGTTCATTTTCAGTAATCGTTCCATCACCGAGATTCCAACGGTGGAATTTAACACGCTCGATTTTTGGAAGAGCCAAACTTTCAAGCTTATCAAAGGATGCTTGACGAAGGTCTTGCAACCAAAGTGGCTCTGCTTTTGCTTGTGAAAAAGCGATAATAGATTCTTTTGACATAGGTTACTCCTTTTCTAGTTATTTCGAGTAACAGACTTACGCTTCTTCGTGGTACTCGTAACCGAGCTCTTCAGCGATTTTCGCATAACCTTCTTGCTCAAGACGAGCAGCCAATTCAGGACCGCCTGAAAGAACCACTTTACCTTCCATCATTACATGTACGACATCTGGAGTGATGTAGTTCAAGAGACGTTGGTAGTGAGTGATAATCATAGCACCGAAGCCTTTGCCACGCATAGCGTTAACCCCTTTTGAAACCACTTTAAGGGCATCGATATCAAGACCTGAGTCAATCTCATCGAGAAGAGCAAACTTAGGTTCCAACATGAGCAATTGAAGAATTTCGTTACGTTTTTTCTCACCACCTGAGAAACCTTCATTAAGGTAACGCTCAGCCATTTCTTCACGCATACCAAGCAATTCCATCTTTTCATCCAATTTGGTGATGAAATCAAGAACAGAAATCTTTTCGTCATCTTCTTTACCAGCGTTCATAGCCGCACGGATGAACTCAGCATTTGTGATTCCTGGGATTTCAGCTGGGTATTGCATAGCAAGGAAAAGACCTAGGCGTGCACGTTCGTCAACTTCCAAATCAAGGATGCTTTCGCCATCAAAAAGGATGTCCCCTTCTGTGATTTCATAGTTTGGGTTACCCATGATAGCAGCTGAAAGGGTAGATTTACCAGTTCCGTTAGGCCCCATGATAGCAGCAATCTCACCAGTTTTAAGAGTCAAATTAAGACCCTTCAAGATTTCTTTATCTTCAACAGAAACATGAAGATTTTTGATTTCAAGTACAGACATTGTATACTCCTTTTTTCATATATACAGCGAGCACTTGCTCGCTAATTTGCATTATTTTTTTGAAAATAGTCTTGCTATTTTCTGGAAAATAAAAAGAGAACTTCCATTTTCCTTAATTAGAATCATTATAACAAAAAAGCCATTACTTGGCTTTTCAAATGTTTAATTTTTTCGCCCTTGCTTCCATTTTAACATGGTTGCTTGGCGATAATCACTATTCCCGATAAATTTCAGGAAGTTGAAGAGAGGTGTTCGACCAACGCCCCAAATCTCAAGCCCTTCAATCAGAATTTCCATTCCCAAAAGTAAACTCAAGAGCAAGAGAATACCACCGAAACGGCTGGAAACGTTTAACAGGAGGGCAATCAATGAAAAGAGGATAGCGATGGCATAAACCACCAGAACCGCCCCTCGATGAGTGAAGCCCATGGCTAGAAGGCGATGATGCAAGTGCATCTTGTCAGCCTCCATGGCTGGACGCCCTGACAATTTCCGGCGGACAATGGCTACCACTGTGTCAACAATAGGCACTCCAAGGATAATAACAGGTGACAAAATAGCCACTGCAGTTGCATTTTTCAATCCTTGCAATGACAAGACACCAATCATAAAGCCAATAAAAAGCGCCCCCGTATCACCTAGATAGATAATCGCTGGATGATAATTGTAAGGGAAGAAGCCCATAATGGCAGCGACCAAGACAAAGATGGTCATGGTCAAGAAAATATCAGTATCATAGAGGAAGAAATAAGAAATCACCCCCATAGTCATAAGGGAAATGATAGAAACTCCTCCAACCAAGCCGTCCAATCCATCAATCAGATTAATGGCATTGGTGATGGCCGCAATCCATAACACCGTTAAAATCAAGGTCAATACTGGCCCAAAATGAATCATGGGACCACCAAATGGAATCTTAAAGCTATCAAATCGGAAGTCTGTAAAAGCCCAAACGATAACAGCTCCAATAACAATACCAAGCATCTTAGGTAGAGGCTTTAATTCCAAGATATCATCAATGAAGCCCGTCAGAGCCACGACAGATCCACCCACAACAACCGGTAAGATATACCTGATGTAGGAAACATGCCAGATATCCTTATGGATAATCATAGGCATAAAGACCAAGGTCGCTAGTACAAAGGCCAACAAAATAGCTAAACCACCAGCACTAGGCATTGGCTTTTTATTGATACGTCTTGCATTGGGATTGTCAACAGCTCCGACACGTAAGGCCAAAGAGCGTACCAAAGGGGTCGTCACGATGGCTATCAAAAAGGTCCCAATCAAAACGAATATATAATTAATGGTCCAAGGCATGTCTTAGCTCCATTTCGTTGCTTGTAGTACCGGTAAGGCGTCCTCTTCCATCAAGATTGTTGCATGCTCTTGTAGGTAGGCACGTGTTCGGTCTGCCACATTCGCATATTCAAGAAAACGCGCATACATATTGTTCGCGTAATAATCAGGCTCATCAGCCAAGTAAAGAAGGACTGTCATATAGTAGACATCCCCAAGTTTATAAAGCTCAGAACCTTCAACAGGCACATCCTTCAAACCTTGCGTAAAAGTCACCACTTGATCAAAGTCAGAGAAGGCCAAGACATAGTGGGTATAGTCTTCACGAATATTTTCTTCAGCCACTTCCTTGGTAGGCTCTGTCATAGCCTTATCAACCTCTTCCAAGGTCTTTTCAAGCTCTTCGAGCTTATGGTGTGCTTCGATGTCACCCTTGTCCATAAAGTTACCCTCAAGAGCCTTGAGGAACTCTTCTGGAGAAAGCCCTGAGTAGTCATCCATATCTGACAAATCGTTGAAATCAAGGTCTTCCTTAAGATCTGATTTAGTCACAAAGACATCCACACGATCCTTGCGTGGCGTGACACGGAAGCTCAGCATCCCACTATTTTTAAAGTTATCAGGCAAGTCCAACTCATCCATGACAGTATAGAAAAATTCCTCTGTTTTTTCCTGGGGAATCAAGAAATCCTTCAATTCCATACCATGTTCTTCAAGATCTTCCATGGTAATCATGATTTTTAGAGTTGTCTCGCTTATTTGTTTCATTTCCATATGTAAAAAACCTCGCACGAGTAGTTATTTCATTATACTAGAAAAGCCAAGAGATAGCAATTTCTGAGCAAGTTTGAGTCTTATTTTGGAAAGGATTTCTAAAAACTTCTTAATACTAACAAAACCTTGTATTTCCCCATTTATACCTGTCATCTATCCTAGATTGTAGTATAATAAAAGTGAAGATATACATGGAGGTGATGACCATGACTGCCTATAAAAAAGGGTGGCTACGAGCTAGCATTGCTGGAGGAATAACGAGTTTATTGACGCTCTTTCTCTACTTATCGGGGCAACCTTATCAAGTAAACAAATCTACCTTTCTTACAGGGCTAATCGTCGCCATCATACTAGCAACTGCACCCATTTACGACGATAATCGTTTATCGCTCAAACAGCAATCTCTTCTCCACTTCTCAATCATGTGTGTTACCATCCTTCCAATTCTCTGTTTGTCCGGATGGTATCCCTTGCATAATATCGTGGACTTCTTGAAAATCCTAGCTAGCTTCTTGACTTGCGGACTGGTCCTATGGTTGCTAGCTTACCTTATCTTTGGAAAACTTCTCCACAAATAATCTCTAAACCAGATAAAAAAGGACTTCAAATGAAGTCCTTTTTCAGTTTACTTGAACGTAATTATCCGAAAATAAGTTTGACAGCTCCATAAAGAAGCACAATAATACCAAGCACGATACGGTATTTTCCGAAAACTGTGAAATCATGTTTCTTAATGTAATTCATCAAGAAGCGAATCACGAACAAGCTGACAACAAAGGCTGTCACACTAGCTACCAAGAGAATAGCCACTTGTCCACCTGTCAAGGTATTCCCGTCAATGAAATACTTAACCGCCTTAAGTCCACTATAACCAAACATGGTTGGAATACCAAGGAAGAAGGTAAAATCAGCAGCTACGCTACGACTAGTACCAACGATGATACCCCCAAGAATAGTAGCACCTGAACGGCTTGTCCCTGGAATGATACTCAAGACTTGGAAAAGACCAATATAGAAAGCCGTCTTGTAAGACATACGAGCCAAATCCGTTACCTTAGGCTCTACACGTCGATTGCGGTCCTCAATCCAAATAAAGGCAATCCCGTAGACCACCAACATGATAGCTACTACAAAGAAATTACTGAGATGGGCCTCCATCCAGTCATCTAAAAGAAGACCAAAGAAGGCTGAGGGAATACAGGCAATGACCACCTTGAGCCAAAGTTGCCAAGTCAATTGCACTTCACGTGCTGTCTTACCAGGTTGGAAGGGATTCAAACGTTTAAAGTAAATGACCATAACCGCCAGAATAGCACCAAGTTGGATAACGATATTAAACATATCGATGAAGTCTTTACTTTGTCTCAAGTTCAAGAATTCATTCACCAAAATCAAGTGACCCGTAGATGAAATCGGTAGCCACTCAGTGATACCTTCGACAATCCCAAGAAAGACTGCTTTTAGTAATTCAATAATAAATTGTGCCGTTTGCATAATTATCTCCGTTTTAAAATGCTAGCCTCATCACACCAAAAATGATCAAGGCTCCAAATCGTCCTTCCCATTATATCAAATTACAACTTGTATTTGAAGACAATCTTGATATAGAGATTGTTTTTCTAATCCCAACTTATTGTCATTAATCCTAATTTCCTGTAAAATAGTAAGGTATGACATTTTTATAGGAGACATTGTTTCAATGAAAAAAATTATTATAGCCTGCTTTGCAGCGCTCCTCCTCGTTTTTGGCGGAGTATCAAGCGCTCAAGCAGACGAGTATCTCCGTGTCGGTATGGAGGCTGCCTATGCACCTTTCAACTGGACGCAGGACGATAACTCAAACGGAGCCGTTCCAATCGAAGGTACTAAACAGTATGCCAACGGTTATGACGTGCAAATCGCTAAAAAAATCGCTGAAGCTCAAGGCAAGAAACCCTTGGTAGTCAAAACAGCTTGGACAGGTTTGATTCCTGCCCTCACTTCCGGCAAAATCGATATGATCATCGCAGGTATGAGCCCAACAGCTGAACGTCGTCAAGAAATCGACTTTTCAGACAGTTATTACCGAAGCGAACCTGTCATGGTTGTCAGCTCAGACGGTGATTATGCCAACGCTAAGAGTCTCAAAGACTTCAAGGATGCTAAAATCACAGCTCAACAAGGGGTTTATCTCTATAATTTGATTGACCAAATCCCAGGTGTCAGCAAACAAACCGCTATGGGAGACTTCGGTGCTATGCGCCAAGCCCTTGCATCTGGTATCATCGATGGTTATGTTTCAGAGCGTCCTGAAGCAAAAACTGCCGAAGAAGCTAGCTCAAAATATAAGATGATTACGCTTAAAGATGGTGGTTTCCAGGTTTCAGACGATGACGTCTCCTTGGCCGTCGGCCTTCGCAAAGGAGACAGCCAGCAAATGGAACAAGTCAATAAGGTCCTTGCTGGAATCAGCCAAGAGGAACGTGCTAAACTGATGGATCACATCATTGACATCCAACCTGCAGATAAGACTGATGAGGCTAAAAAAGGAAACTTCTTTAGTCAGATGAGCACTATCATCGCTAAGAACTGGCCACAATTCTTACGTGGTACAGGAATTACCCTTCTTATCTCAATTATCGGTACAGTTGTGGGTACTTTCATCGGTCTTATGATTGGTGTTTACCGCACAGCTCCTAAGGCTGCTAATAAATTTGTAGCCTTGCTCCAAAAACTCTTCGGTTGGGTGCTTAATGTCTATATCGAAGTTTTCCGTGGTACGCCAATGATTGTACAATCTATGGTTATCTACTACGGTACTGCCCAGGCCTTTGGTATCAATATTGATCGTACCCTAGCAGCTGTCTTCATCGTTTCTATCAACACCGGAGCCTACATGAGTGAAATCGTTCGTGGTGGTATCTTCGCCGTAGATAAAGGACAATTTGAAGCTGCAACTGCTCTTGGATTTACCCACGGTCAAACCATGCGTAAGATTGTTCTTCCACAGGTTATCCGTAACATCTTGCCAGCTACTGGTAATGAGTTCGTTATCAATATCAAGGATACCTCTGTTTTGAACGTTATCTCTGTTGTGGAACTTTACTTCGCTGGTAACACTGTCGCAAGCCAAACTTATCAATACTTCCAAACATTCTTTGTTATCGCAGCAATCTACTTCGTCCTTACCTTCACAGTGACACGCATCTTGCGTTATGTAGAACGCCGTTTGGATCAAGATACTTACACACAAGGAGGGGTTCACTAATGACTGAGACGATTTTAGAAATTAAAAACCTCAAAAAATCATACGGAAAAAATGAAGTCCTCAAAGATATCTCCCTCAGCGTCAAAAAGGGTGAGGTTATCTCAATTATTGGTTCTTCAGGTTCAGGGAAATCAACCTTCCTTCGCTCTATTAACCTACTCGAATCACCTTCAGGTGGTGAAATCCTCTATCATGGGGACAACGTCCTTGAAAAAGGTTACGACCTCACTACCTATCGTGAAAGACTCGGTATGGTTTTCCAATCCTTCAACCTCTTTGAAAACCTTAATGTCTTGGAAAATGCTATCGTAGCTCAAACAACTGTTCTCAAACGTGACCGTAAAGAAGCTGAAAGCATCGCCAAAGCTAACTTGGAGAAAGTTGGTATGGGGGAACAATACTGGAAAGCTAAACCAAAACAACTTTCAGGGGGACAAAAACAACGTGTGGCCATTGCCCGTGCCCTCTCTGTTGATCCAGAAGCCATCCTCTTTGACGAGCCAACTTCAGCCCTTGACCCAGAAATGGTAGGGGAAGTACTCAAGACTATGCAGGAGCTATCCGAAACTGGTTTGACCATGATTATCGTTACCCATGAAATGGAGTTCGCACGTGATGTTTCAGACCGTGTCATCTTCATGGATAAAGGGGTAATTGCTGAACAAGGTAGCCCAGAACAAATCTTTGAAAATCCTAAAGAAGAACGTACTAAGGAATTCCTTAAACGTTTCTTGGGTTAAATACGAAAAAGTTAAGGTTTCGACCTTAACTTTTTTAGATTCTCAGACATATAAAAAAACGGCAACTGCCGTTTTTTTATTATGATTAGTTACGACGTGTACGTCTGTCAACGAAACCAAGGAAGGCCAATAGTGTCATGAAGATACCTACAAGACTGAATCCTGCTGCAGTTGACTCACCTGTTTCTGGCAAGCTATCTGCTTCTTGTACAGGAGCTTGTTTCTCAGCTTTTGTTTGACCATAATTTACAGGAACTTGCGCTACAGTTTGAGCTGCTTGTTCTTGTGTTGTGAAAGCAATAACTTTACCATCTACATCGTAAACAGGTACTGGTGTGAGACCTTTAGATGTAATGTTAGCGAACTCTTTAGCCAATTGTGTTTGACGCTCTTTGTCTGCCTTAGCTTTCATGTAGTTATCGAAGGCCGTTTGAACAGTCGTGTATTCGCTCGTTAATTTATCACGCTTAGCTGACAATTCAACAAGTTTCGCACGTTCGGTTGAAAGAGCACCTTTGGCTGCAGTAAGTTTAGCAAAGGCTGTTGCACGTTCTGCTTTAGCCTTAGCTAGGTTACCTGAAGCATTTGTAAGGGCTGCTAGACGGTTCTTAGCAGCAGTCAAAGCTTGGTTAGCTTGTGTCAATGCTACTTGTTTCTTAGCAGTATCTTGCTTAGCAGCGTTGTAAGCATTTGTCAAACGTTGCAAGGTCGCAGAACTTGTCGCAAGTTTATCTTTAGCTGTTTGAAGCTCTGCTTGTTTTTCATCAAGAGTTGCTTGAGCTTTGCTAAGGGCTGCTGCTTTTTCTTGTGCATTAGCATTAAGATTTTCAACTGCAGCATTAGCTTTTTCCAATTCTGATTTAGCAGTTGCAAGGGCTGCTTGTTTTTCAGAAAGGTTATTCTGAGCAGCTGCCAACTTGCTTGCAGTCGCTTTAAGAGCTGCAAGTTCTGATTGAGTATTCTTAAGTTTAAGAGTTGCTGACTCAGAAGCAGATTTCTTGCTAGCCAAATCACTTTGAGCTTGATCGTTAGCTTGTTTAGCAGCTTCATAAGCGGCTTTTGCAGCTGCTAGGTTTGCATTTGGAGATGGTTGAGATTGGTTACCTACATATGGGTTAGCAATCTTAGTTGTGTCAAAGCTACTATCAGAAGCGATAGAATTTTTATTGACATTGTTTACATGAACGTTAAAGGCACCGGCAACAACACTGATGTCTGTACCAATGTAGGCCTCACCACCATCTGCTGTAAGTCCAGAAATAGAACGAGCATGGTTCCACTCTTTACCATTAAACATGAAGTCAAGCATAGCTTCGTAGACATATTTCTTAATGTCGTTAAGTGTAAATGGTCCTGTCAACCCTTGCCATGTATTAAGGTTTTCACCAATACTTACACTATTAAATGACTTACCAGCACGGTCAAGGGCCGCACTATCATGTCGTTTATGGGTAATAGCTTCCCAACCCCAGTTATCTGCTACATAACCATCTGAAACACGATCAGCTGCAAGAACACTACCTTTTGAAACAGATGTTTGAGTTGTACCAAAGGCTGTACGAATTTGGTTAATCAAACTTGAAGCATACAATGACAAATCTGTAATTTGAGCTTCACTAAGATTATTCAAATCACTAATTTTAACATTTTTATCTGCTTCATTGTCTTGATAACTATTGTTACCACGATCACGTTTATTGACGTTCTTCAAGACTTGTTCAGCTTGAGCTATTTCTGCTGCTGTCGCTGTTTTAGACTCATGAATCTTAAGGGCATTAACATACTCTTGTGATACTGAGAATTTTTGACGAACATTAGCTGTTGAAGTTGTTGAAGATTCTGCTTTTTTCTTAGCTGCTTCAGCGGCTGCAAGAGCAGCTGCCTTTTCATTAGCTACTGTTTGAGCAGTCTCATAGGCTGCTTTAGCTTGGTTTGCTGCATTTTGGTCTACAGTCAATTGACCTTCTTTAGCTGAAATAGCAGTAGCTTTTTCTTTATCAGCTGCCTGAGCGGCTGCCAATTCTTCTTGAGCTTTTTTCTCAGCTACTGTTGCAGCGTCAAAAACTGATTGTGCTTTAGCTTGGTTAGAAGCTGCCTCAGAAGCGCTAGAACCATTAAGAGCTGCTTTAGCAGCATCTACTGATTTTTGAGCATTAGCAACTTCACTAGCTTTAGCATTGACATTAGCTTGATCTGTATTAACGACAGATTGCTGTTTGTCTGCTGCATCTTTGGCAGTTTTTTCTGCTGATTGAGCTGTTTCGACTGCTGACTTAGCTTCCTTAGCCGCATTTTCTGCAGTAGTTACTTGACCTTGAGCGGCAGCAATAGTTTCTGGGCTTGCTTCATCGGCTGCTGTTTGTGCCTTTTGCAAGTTAGCATCTGCTGTCGCTAGATTTGCTTGAGCCTGGTTGGCAACTGCTTCATGATTAGCAACTACTGACTCTTGTTGCGATACTGCTTGATTTGCAGCGCTGGCTTGTTCTCTAGCCGCTTCAACTTGGGCTTGAGTTGGGACAGCTTGTGTAGCTGTCGATGATACTGATGCTGTTGTTGAGGCTTGATCGTTTGTCGTTACCTCATCAGCTTTAGCAACTGTAGCAGAAACTGCAAGTGCTGCAATTCCAGCTGTCGCCAAAACCTTTTTATTCATAAGACGAACTCCTTTTTATGTTAAAAATTCACTACTATATAATAACATTTTAATAATCCTGAAACAAGATGCTGACTCCTAATTTTTAAAATTTAATTATTTTATAAGCTTTCATAGCCTGTTTACAAAAACCATTAAATTGTTAGTCAAAAGTAGAGTTGCTGTTTCAAAGTCCTTTTTTAGTCTTTGATTCTGCCTTATCCTTCCATTCTATCAAAACTTCGTTACAGTTTCTTAACTTTCTTTAAACGTTTTTTTGATATAATGTGTACTCATCATATGCAAATGGAGGAGCAAAGTGGCAAAAACATTAAAAACATTGAGTAACATCTTACTAGGAAGCCTATCACTGTGCTTGTCTTATTGGTTTTATAGGGGCCATCTCGAACAGTACGTTCATTACATCGCCCATTATGGCTCCTACTTCCAAGTCTTACTCAACCTAGTCATCATAGTCCTGCTTAGTTACTTTGTCTATGCTTTTTTGAAACTCCTTCTTACTAGACAGCTGAAAAAACAGACACTGCTCCTACTCTACTTCATTTACTTTCTTGCTCTCTTCTACCTACTTTTCTTGAAAAACATTGGTACCCAAGGTCTCTCACTTAATCCCCTTTCCTTCGCTCGGGAATTATACTGGGGGAGCCACTTCGTTCCCATCATGAACCTATTAATGTTCATTCCTCTGGGACTCCTCTTTTCTTCACGATTGAGTAATCTCCTACTTTGTCTCCTGACCCTTTTCACCGTCGAATCCATTCAGTACTTTGGACATTTGGGAGTCTTTGATTTAGGAGATATCGCCTTAAATATGCTAGGTATCCTTGTCGGAACTGCTATCCATCAACTCCCTCAATTTCAAACAGTTATCAAAAAGATTTTAATATAGAGAAGCCTTCAGAATTAAATCTGGAGGTCTTTTACTGGCTCTATAGATCAATCATCATAAGAAATTTTAGATGAATACCGCAAAACTGCCCTCTGAATCTAGAGAGCTGTTTTGAACTCGGGCTAAAATCCTAGTGAAAAAGAAAAACTGCCCCATTATAGAGCAGTTCCATTTTCGTGTATTCAATTGAACAAGGCCTAAGCACTTGTATCTTGAATTAACGACGAAGTCCAAGTGAGCTGATCAACTCACGGTAACGGTTAACATCTGTGCGACGAAGGTACGCCAACAAGTTACGACGGTGACCGATTTTTTTCATCAAACCACGGTAAGTAGCGTGGTCTTTTTTGTGTTGTTTAATGTGGTCGTTAAGGTGGTTGATTTCCCAAGTAAGGACAGCAACTTGAACCTCTACTGAACCAGTGTCACCTTCGTGACGTGCATATTGAGCAATGATTTCATTTTTTTTCTCTTTTGAGATTGCCATGTTTTTTCTCCTTTTTTTGCTCCATCCGAGTCTTAGGATTGGCTCTCCTAAAACCAAGAAAGAGTTGGTTTGTCTTTACGACCTCTCTATTTTAGCTCATCTACTAATCTTTGTCAATCACAAGATTCACTGTTTAGATTTCTACATCTTAGACTTTTTTGTCATTCTTGATTTCATCAAAAAACCAAGGAAAAGTAGGAAACTTACTATAGCATAGGCTAGGAAAATCCAACTAAAACTTGGAGATACAAGTGCCAATAATTTCAAAACATAAGGAGAGAGGGCAGACCCTAGGTTACACCCCAAGAGGACATAGGCTGTCGCTTTGTTCAACAGATTTCTAGCAATACGCTCAGAAAGTTGGTTAAAGATAATTGTCAAAACAGTACTATAGAAGAAACCAACACCAACTGAGGATAAAATCAAAATCGGTAAGTTACTAGCCACTGACATCCCAAAGAGACAAACCGCCAATAAAAACATCACTATATGCAAAAGATGATTCTTAAAATATCCTATAAGAGAAGCGAAACTTAGTCCAGCTACAATTCCAATTCCTTGCTCTAAACTAAGTACTAAAGCTGATTGCCCACTCGCAATGGTCTTACCAGCAACCTGAAATAGAGGCACGCGCAAACTAATCGAAGAATTAATACAGATGACAAATCCTGCTAAAAGGGCCATGCCAAGGATCATACTAAGGTCTTTTTTGTTTAGACCTTGTTTACTTTTTGTAATCTGCTTCCTCTCCACCTGATCCATCGTTGGCACAAAAAGGAGGTACATGGTCAGAATCACAAAACCAAGACCATAAATAAGAAAGGCAAAGGTCCAATGGATTTTCAATAGTTGACCAACCAAAAGAGAACACGAAGCTCCACCAATCAACTCCATGGAGCCACGAATACCTAACATCTGAACCCGTTCTTTACCTTGAAAACGTTGACTGATGATGGCAATCGCCTTAGCATTGATAAGGCCGATCCCCATCCCAAAAGCAATACGTGACAGTAAGACAAGAGGATAGGCTTGTACAAAAAAAGGAAAAATCCCAGCACTACTAAGTAAAAGCAATCCAGTCACAATTAGCTGTCTATCACTTAGCCATTTGTCAATAAATGAATTAAGTAAGAGCATCGCTACTACGGAAAATGAAGGGACAGATACTAAAAGCTCCACTTGCGCGGCAGAAAAGGTTGGGCTATAGTAGTCCAACATAGGTGGTAGCGCTGTTGAAATCGAAAAGGCCGAAATCAAGAGCAAGGATAGCCCAAGTAGGCTCATTTTTTCTAAAATTCGTGTCATAATATAGGGATTAGAACATCCTTTCCTTACTTGTCTGATAGTTATTTTTTCATTATAATCTAAGGAGAGTTTAAAAAATAGGACCTAGGTCCTAAAAAAGGAGATGTATGCGTAATCATGACATAAGACCTCAACTTGATCAGGTCTTTCCACCCCTCTATCTCGACCAATTACAGAAAGTCACCTTTCAAAAGAATGATTATATTTGTACCCAAGGAAAAGCTATCACAGAGCTAACCTACATTTTGTCAGGAAAGGTAAAAATTGTGCGTTCTCTCTTCAATGGTAAAGAACATATCCTAGAAATGCTTAACCAACCACAAATATTTGGAGATGTAGAACTCATGACCAATCAACCAGCAGGGTCATCAGTCATTGCTTTAGAAGAGGTTCAAGCAGTTCAGCTCCCTTTAAATAATAAAGAAGAGCTCCTCAAAGATCCCGTTTTTCTCTATCAAATTGGGCATAACCTAGCTATGGCACTGCATAAACAGGGTATTACTGCCTCAACAAATGCAAGCTACTCTGTCAAAGAGCGTCTGGCTACTCATATGTTGAGTATTGAGGAAGAAGGTGTTTTTCAACTATCACCATCTATCCTAGCTGCCAGTTTTGGGACTAGCTATCGCCATGTGCAACGAGTTATCAAACAATTTATCGATCAAGGAATTATTGAAAAAGAAGCTTTTAAGACCTATCGTATTTTACAACGACAAACCTTGGAAAAACTGGCTTTTATCGATTAGAAAAAGCCTCACTTTAACCCTTGATGGTTTAATTTTCAACCCTTTTGTGCTATAGTTATAAACAAGTAAATCAAAGAAAATAGAGGTAAACAAATGGACGCTCAAACCAAAATTATCCGCGCCAGCCATATGATTGATATGAATGATATCATTCGCGAAGGAAACCCAACCTTGCGTGCTGTCGCTGAAGATGTAACCTTCCCACTATCAGACGAAGACATTATCCTAGGTGAAAAAATGATGCAGTTTCTTCGTAATTCACAAGATCCTGTTATTGCTGAAAAAATGGGGCTTCGTGGGGGAGTCGGTCTTGCAGCCCCACAATTGGATATTTCAAAACGCATTATCGCGGTTCTCGTTCCAAACCCTGAAGACGCTGAAGGTAATCCACCAAAAGAAGCATATAGCCTTCAAGAAATCATGTACAACCCTAAAGTAGTTGCCCATTCTGTTCAGGATGCTGCTTTGGGTGATGGAGAAGGATGCCTCTCAGTCGACCGCGACGTTCCTGGTTATGTGGTTCGTCATGCTCGAGTAACTGTTGAATACTACAACAAAGAGGGCGAAAAGCAGCGTGTTAAGCTCCGTGGGTACAACTCAATTGTTGTTCAACATGAAATCGACCATACTAACGGTATCATGTTCTACGACCGCATCAATAAAGACAATCCATTCGCCATTAAAGATGGACTCTTGATTATCGAATAAAGAAAGCCTCAGTATTGCTACTGAGGTTTTAAGTTGAAGATAAAGCCTTAGTGCCTCCGTATAGCTGGGTTAAAGTAGAAAAGAACCGACTTTGTCAGTTCTTTTTTCATTATATGAACCTGTCCTCAGACAAGCATATTGTAAAGTGTTTCGTTACCGTGAAGGTTGATATAACTTGGGTCAAAGGCTGAAAGACGATCGAGAAGACCATCATAATCATTTTTATCACTAAGAGCGATACCAATGAGAACTGGACCTTTTCCTTTATTAGCACGTTTGATGTACTCAAAACGAGTGATATCATCATTTGGTCCCAAAATATCATTTACAAATTCACGAAGGGCACCAGGACGTTGTGGGAAGTTAACCACAAAGTAATGCTTGATGCCATCGTAGATAAGCGCACGTTCTTCCATCTCTGGCATACGGTTGATATCATTGTTACCACCTGAAATGATGCAGACGATGGTTTTTCCTTTAATCTCATCTTTAATCACTTCCAAAGCTGCTACTGATGCTGCACCTGCGGGTTCTGCAATGGTACCAACCTTAGAGTACATATCAATTAGGGTTTCTGAAATCAAGCCTTCATCAACTCCCAAGAGACGGTCAACATATTTACGTGCAACTTCATAGGTCTTGACACCTACCTTTTGAACAGCAATCCCATCTGCAAACTTATCAATTTCTTCGAGTTTTATAGGATAACCACGGTCAAAGGCAGCACGCATACTACGAGCACCACTAGCCTCAACACCAATAACTTCCATAGATGGTGCCACATCCTTGATATAAGTAGCCACACCAGAGATAAGGCCTCCGCCACCTACTGGAACCAAGATACTATCGAAGGAAACACCCTCCTCTTGAGCCTGCTCATAAATTTCATAAGCAACTGTTCCTTGACCCGCTTGGACATTATAATCGTCGAATGGATCAATGAAAGTCATGCCTTCAGATTTGGTATATTCCTGTGCTGCTTGAGCAGAAGCATCAAAGGTATCTCCCACCAATTTGATTGTTACAAACTTGCCACCAAAGAAACGGACTTGACCAATTTTTTGGAGAGGCGTTGTTACTGGCATAAAGATAGTTGCCGGAATCCTCATCTCGTTACAAGTGTAGGCAACCCCTTGAGCATGGTTTCCAGCTGATGCACAAACCACACCACGCGCCTTATCCTCATCACTCAATTGATGAATAGCATAGTAGGCTCCTCGCAATTTGAAAGAGCGTACCTTTTGCATATTTTCTTTTTTAATATAAATGGTCGCCCCGTATTTTTCAGATAAGTAGCGATCAAAATCTAGTGGTGTGCGTTCCACCACGTTTTTTAAGACTTCATTAGCCTTTACGATATCATTTGCAGTAATCATTGGCTCTCCTTTGACACAATATTCAAACTATTTCTATTGTATCACAATTTTCAGAAAAAATAGCAGCCAGTATAAAGAAAACTCCTTGTTTACACAAAGAGTTCTACTTATTATTTATCAACTTTTTTTGACATCAAGAAGTTACGAAGAGCTGCAAGGGTTGCCGCACCTGCAAGGACAATAGCTGTGAGGATAGCTACAGCATGTTCTCCCCACTTGTGAGATTTTGCTGTTTTAGCAATTGTAGCCTTAAGATCTTCAGCTGTTCCTTTTTCACCTGCTTGCGTCGTTGTCTTACTTGCAAGGTTAAGATCTTGACTACCACTGTAAGTGTTATCTGACGAAGCTGTATTGTTAAGGTCTTGACGGCTACTGCGAGTATAGCTAACATTTGTTGTAATGCTATCAATCATCTCAACAATATTTCTGATTGTAGTTGCATCGTACAAGCCACCCTCAGTATCTTTCAAGATTGATACTGCTAATTTTTCAATAGAAGCTTCTGAAGAAGCTGCTACCATAGAGTGAGATTCTGAGCTTGCTGTTTCTGAATATCTTGCATAATTGCTAAAGAGTGACGCTGCTTCTGTAATCGTTTCAGAAGTACTTGGTAAGTTTTCTGAGACGCGAGGAGCTGCAGAGAGTCTATTCCAACTATTGATGTTTTCTGATAGTCCATCAAGGATGACTTCCTCAGACGTGCTCACTGTTTCTGAAATTGCCGAAGTCACTTCTGAAGTGCTCACTTGACTTTCTGATTCTGTCAATGAAACAGCTGGTTCTTTAACTACTTCTGATTCTGAAACGACTGTGCTGATTGAATTCTCTGATTCAGATGCTGAAGTCTCGGAAGTTGATGCTTCTGAGATAATATCAGTTTCTGAGACCTTCGATGATACTGTTGTGCTTGTAGTTTCTGAAACAAGGCTAGTGCTTGCCTGACTCTCTGTTTCTGTCAAAGAAGCCACTGGTTCAACTACTGCATGTGATTCTGAAATTGCTGTCGTCGTTGGAATTGCTGACTCTGAAGTTGATGCTGCTGAACTATTTTCAGTTTCTGATGCTTCCGATGATACTGGTGTATTTTCTGATACTTCTGATGAGGCTGTTGAGGCAGCTGTGCTTGTAGCCTCTGAAGCTGATGCAGTGATTGAATCTGACGCTACTGTACCTTGATCCGTATTAGATACTGAGTTGTCATCTTTCTTATCATGTGCAGTCTCTGACACAGCTATCGCCACTGGAACAGCTGCTGAGTTTACTAACTCGTCAACTGATGGTGCTGGTTTAGTTGTTTCATCGAGTTTAGGAGCTTCAACAGATGGTTTCTTATCAGTTGGAGACTCTGAATCTTTGTTTACTGTTGTATTTTCTGATTTAGCTGTTTCTGAGCTTGCTTCAGATGTTACGGTATTATCTGCTTTCTTACCAGCTTGGTTAGTAACTGGTTTCAAGATAACTGGTTCTACCGGTGTTGCTGTTGTGTCTTCCTTGATATAGAGCATGTTCCAAAGAGTTAGTTTAGGAACTGAAATGACAAGCACTGGTTGACCATTTTCATCTGTTTCAAGACTTGCTTGTGCCTTCTTCATGCTTGAAGTTGCCCAATCATCTGGTGACGTCACATAGACTTGATTGGCAATTTTAGCAGCTTCTTGAGCTGTTTTACCTGCTAGGCTAAGACGAACTGTGAGATTTTCTTGTGCGTCCGGTGTTTTATTGTCCGCATAACCCTCTTCATTATGCCAGCCCGCATTGATGCCCATCATGTTAATCATTTGAACAGTTGAGAAACCTTTTCCTGATTTAGCAAATGTCCAAACTTGATCTCCTGTCACACCAAGAGCATCTTTAGAAAGGATTTCACCGGCAGCATTCTTGGTAGATACAGACTGAGTGCTATTAGTCACACCCTCTCCACGGAGAAGATTTTCATAAGCAGTGATGAACTGTTGGTAATTGTAAAGCTTACGAATAGTGTCCTTAGCTACACTGAGGTATTGCGTTGGGTAATAGGCACTTTGAAGAACGTTAAGGGCTGCATTAGCATTGGCAAGGGCTGCAATGGACATGTGATGGCCACCGGCTGCAGCTACTGTCGCATCTACGAGAAGTGTCGCATCAGCTTGCAATGGTTTACCAGCAAGGGCATCTTTACCCGCACCGTTAGTTGCTTTTCCGCCAGGAACAGTATAGTCAATACCTGGTTCTTCCATGTAGGCACCAACGATAAGTGATTTACCAGTTTTATTGCGTACCATATCGATACGTGCTTTCAAATCACCATAGGCAACCTGCATACGTCCTGGAATAACTGAACCACCATTTGTCCAAAGCTCATTATAAACAACATCTTGACGTGCCTTGGCTAGTTTATCGTCATTACCACCATTAACATCATTGATTGTGATGTAGTACTTTTCACCGATGAGGTCTTTCATAGCATTAATAAATGACGCATATGAATCAGACATCATGTGTGAGTCAGCCTCGTCTGTGCTGTTACGGTGCTCATAATCAGTCACACGGTTGTCACCAATTGTATCACCTTGCCAACCATCGAATCCCATACGATCCATAGCTGATTTCATGACTCCTGCGATGTATTTTTGCCAATCTGGATTCGCCGGATCATAGTAAACTTGAGTTGGGTTATCACCGATAGTGTAAGTCATCGGTTCACCCTTCTTACCAAAGCTATCGTAGAAGTTATAAGCCAAAGCAGCAAGTGGAAGGGCCGGATTCTTTGGATTTGAATCTGCTGAAATCATGTTATAAAGCATGGCAACAGCACCTGACTTATGAACTTGATCAACCAATTCTTTAACAGCCTTAGTGTCAACCTGAGTGTGACTCCAGGTATTCCATTTTTGAACAAAGCTATCGACACCTTCTGGGAAAGGATCTGTAGCTTCATTATAAGCATCATAGAAGAAATATGAGTTGATATTCATAGACTTCATGAGCTCAAGCTCTTTACGGTAGGCTTCAAGATTTTTAACAAGAATACTGTTTTGATCAGTTGGTGAACCTGCTACGATACCGTAACGTGGGAAAACTGTCCAATCATCTTCAACAGACAAGCCAGCGCGCTTGCTTGACAAGACATTGCCTGATTTATCGTTGACACTGATTGTCACCAAGTAACCTGTATTGTTTGTCAACCACTCTGACGCTACTGTCAAGTTTGAAACCTTGGCTGAAGCTCCTGCCGCTAGCGTAAGGTCAACGTTATCTTGACCGATAATTTCTGAAGCATGTTGAAGTGTCAAGTTGACAGTCATCGTCTTAGTTTCTGCTGTTGGATTAGACACAACAACGGAATAATTAATATCACCATCTGTCTTGCTATAAGCTGCTTTTGTTGTTTCTGGATCTGTCAAGTAGGCATCACCATTCAAGTTTTGCTCTGTCACTTCTGTAACTGGTGTTACTTGAGCAGTTGAATGGCGTCCTGCTTCAGTAGCATTATCAGATGATGATGTGATGGTTTCCACAGCAGCTGACTCAGGAGCTAGTGCTTCACTGGCTACAAGCGTTTCTGAGCTAGCACTTTCTGCTGGCACAGCTTGTGAAAAGATTGTAGAAGCTGTCGCTGTTGTTGCAGTATCTGTCGCAACAGTAGCAGTTGATGGACCTATTTCTGTTGTCGCTACTGGAGCAACGGCCTCAGTTGGTACCACCACCAAGTTATCTGCTTCAGTTGTAATAACTGGTTTTGTTGCTTCTGAACTGACCACGTTATCTGCCTTGGCAACCTGATTCATCCCTAGGACACCACCGGCTACAAACAAACCTGATAATAATTTAGTTGACGCTACTTTCTTTGACATATCTCTCTATCCCTCTAAAAAAGTTTAAATCACCTCGGCGTTTCAAATTATCACTATTTGTATTTGCATGCTGTAAACTCGAGTTATTTTTAGTTTCATAAAAATCGCTTGGTGTTTCTTATGAAACTAATGTTAACTTAATCTTTTTTGTAAGACAAGGGAATTTCCGGTAATCCTCGTAAACGGTAATTTTTTCATCATGAATGGTCAGGTTTTTTCAGAAATTTGAGAGCAACATTTTCTAATTTCATTAAATATTCACTTGATTCAGTCTACTTAAAATAAAAAAATAAATCCCAAATAATGAAAATCCATCACCTAAATAGTTCCTGCGATGAGAATAAAAAACCACCTCTCACACAAGGCGAGAAATGGTTTGTTTATCGATTTTTGGTATCTAAAATAATGGTCACAGGTCCGTCATTGACCAAACTAACCTGCATATCTGCGCCAAAGCGTCCTCTTTCTACAGGAACATGAGTTGACAAGGATTGGTTGAAATCGTCATAGAACTGGCTAGCCATGTCAGGCTTTGCAGCACCTGTAAATGCCGGTCGATTCCCTTTTTTCGTATCTGCAAAAAGCGTAAACTGAGAAATCGACAAAATCTGGCCACCAACATCCTTAACAGAAAGATTCATCTTGCCATCTTCATCTGAAAAAATACGCATATTGACAATCTTACGAACTGCATACTCTAGGTCCTCTTTGGTGTCCTCGGGACCAACTCCGACCAATAGTAAGAGCCCCTGCTTAATAGCGCCAACCGTAGAATCCTCAATAACTACAGAGGCACTTTGCACGCGCTGAATTACAATCTTCATCGCAGTAACTCCTTACCCATTCGTACGTTTAACACTGTAAACGTCAGGAATAATTTTAATCTTATCCACAAGACCAGTCAATTCAATAAGGTTTGCAATTTCAAAGCTAACGTGAATATTGGCAAACTTCATGTCCTTAGTCGGTTGTGCATTAACCGTAGCAATGCTCTTGGTCGTATTTGACAAGATTTGAAGAACATCATTCAACAGACCAGAACGGTTAAGACCATAGATATCAATCTCTGCCAAATAAGATTTATTGGCATTACGTTCATCCCACTCCACTTCGATTAAACGTTGCTCATAACCTTCTTGACTCTTGATATTATTACAATCGGAACGGTGAATTGCAATTCCACGGCCCTTGGTGATATATCCTTCAATCTCATCTCCAGGTACTGGGTTACAGCACTTAGCGATACGCATGAGGAGGCCTGAAGCACCTTGAATGATGACGCCATTTTCACTCTTAACCTTAAGAACTTCTTTCTTCTCAGTCTTAACTTCGCCACCGTTCATTAGCTCTTCAGCTTCAGCTTTTGCCTTCGCACGCTCTTCCTCACGGCGTTCTTTTTCCGTCAAACGATTGAAAACAGCAGCAGCACTAATTTCACCAAAACCAACAGCGGCATAAAGAGCTTCTTCACTACGCACACTCATACGAGGGAGAATTTCCTCAATATGTTTCTTGTCTAGGTACTTATTGGCAATATAGCCATGCTCTTGGAAGTAGGCAATCAAAAGCTCACGACCCTTGGTGATAGAGGCTTCCTTGTCCTGATTTTTAAAGAATTGACGAATTTTATTTCTGGCCTTGGTGGTCTTGACCATCTTAATCCAGTCACGGCTAGGACCAAAGGAATTGGCATTAGTTACAATCTCAACCACATCACCTGTCTTGAGTTTGGCTGTCAAGGGCACCATACGGCCATTAACCTTAGCACCTGTGGCCTTCTCACCAACTTGGGTATGGATGGCATAGGCAAAGTCAATAGGTCCTGAATCTTTAGGCAGTTCCTGAACAGCACCATTTGGCGTAAAGACATAAATACGCTCCGAGAAGATATCCTCTTTAACAGAGTCAACAAACCCCATAGCATCACCATTTGAGGCGTCTTGAAGTTCAACAAGATCTTTAATCCAGTTCATTCCCAAAGCAGACTCTTTCGAATCTACCTTGCCCTTGATACCTTTCTTGTAAGCCCAGTGAGCTGCAACCCCGTATTCGGCAACTTGGTGCATTTCCTTGGTACGGATTTGGATTTCAATAGGCCCTTTTGGTCCATAAACCGTTGTATGGATAGACTGGTAACCATTGGATTTAGGATTGGCAATATAGTCTTTAAAACGGCCAGGCATCGGACGCCAGAGTTCATGGATGTATCCCAACATGGCGTAAACATCACTGTGCGTCTCCATAACACAACGGATGGCAATCAAATCATAGATTTGATCAAAGCGCTTTTTCTTGTCGCGCATCTTACGGTAAATAGAGTAGATATGCTTTGGACGACCATACACATCACCAACAAGTCCTTGTTCAGCTGTGTAGGTCTTAATTTTATCGACAATCTCGTCCACAAGTTCCTCACGCTCACGACGTTTTTCCTTCATCATGTGAGAAATCTTGTAGAATTCCACCTCATTAAGGTAACGGAAGGCCATATCTTCCAGTTCCCATTTGATACGGCTAATACCTAAACGGTGGGCCAAAGGAGCATAGATTTCCATAGTTTCGCGAGAAATGCGCTCTTGCTTATCCTTACGAAGATGCTTAAGGGTACGCATATTGTGCAAACGGTCGGCCAATTTAACCAAGATGACACGGATATCCTTAGACATGGCCATAAGCATCTTACGGTGATTTTCAGCCAACTGCTCCTCGTGGGACTTGTACTCAACTTTACCAAGCTTAGTAACACCGTCCACGATATTTCGTACATCCGTACCAAAATCCGCTTCCAAATCATCAAGCGTTTTTTCGGTGTCTTCAACGACATCGTGTAAGAAACCACAGGCTACTGTCACTGCATCAAGATGGAGATCTGCCAGGATACCTGCCACTTGAATAGGGTGAATAATATAAGGTTCTCCTGACTGACGAGATTGCCCACTATGAGCATCTGTCGCATAATGCCAGGCTTTTTCAACTAATTTCAAATCATCTGCTGACATATAGGCCGAGCAAATGTCTAAAATTTCTTCTCCTGTTACATTTTTATCTTTAGCCATGATTTCTTCCTTCGCTTCTTTTAATAACCTTTATTTTATCACTTTTACAAGTAAAGAAAAAGAGCTAGATAGGCAATTCTTAAGCGCAAGGAGCTTACTTGAAAAGCACAATATCTTGTGTTAGAATGATTGAACAAACACAAGATATAGATAGAAAGAGGACGCTTATGTCTCAACTTACCCTCGTTTATATTAGTCTAAGCGGCAATACCCAAAGCTTTGTCAAACGTATGTCTGACTATCTATCCCTCAACCACGGGATTGAATGTCGCCAAATCAATATTAAAGAGCTTAATCATGAAACCTTCCAAGTAGATGAACCCTTTGTCGCACTCTTACCAACCTACCTTGAAGGAGGAAATGGCGTTGACAATGGGGATGTTGAGATCCTAACCAATCCACTGGGGGACTTTATCGCAGCCCATGATAATCACAAACGTTGCTTTGGTATCATCGGTTCTGGTAACCGTAACTTCAATAACCAGTACTGCCTAACCGCCAAACAGTACAGTCAACGTTTTGGTTTCCCAATGTTGGGAGACTTCGAGCTACGCGGTACACAGTCCGATATAGAACGTCTGGCACCTATTATCCTAGAAGCACAAAAGAACTTTAACCAACGCTAAAACTAGAGCAAAAAAGCCCTGATAGGGGCTTTTTCCTTTGCTTAATTTTTTTCGTGTTTTTTGATTCCAAAGAATCCAGCCAAGGTCATAAGAACCAGACCAGCTAAAGTTGCTGACACAGATTCGTCTGAACCAGTGTTTGGCAAGGCCTTAACTGAACTTGAACCTTGGGCTTCTTGTACTTGAGCTTGAGGCAAGATAACGACTTGAGCATTTGACAATTGGATAGCTGGGGCAGGTTTAGCCACGCTAGCACCTACAGTAGCTTTTGGTGTCTCACGCTTAGTTTGATCCGCTGTCTCAGAACCTTTTGGTGACTTCTCAGATTCTTTCTTAGTCGTATCCTCAACTTGATTTGCCTTTTCCTTAACAATCAAGCGGTACTCTGCAAATCCGGCTTGTGTTGATGGTCCTACATAACTAATGGCATCCTGACCAGCAAGGTGGGCACGCGCATTGTCAGATGAAGCAAAACGGATATCTGCATTCGTAATATTAGGGACGAAACTCCAATTTCCATCGGCAGTTGGGTTAATTGTCTTCTCGCTAACGATATAATCAATGATGGCCTGACGATTCTCAAGATTGAGGAGGCGTTTTTCGGCAGCATCTTTAACACCAGGGAAGTTACCAGTCGCACGATAGTTGTTAGTCACGACAAGGAAAGTCTGATTCAAATCAATAGGTTTCCCTTGATAAGCCAAGTCACGAACACGACTAGCGTCTGGATTAACCAACTTACCTTCACGATCGTATTTGTTAGGTTGTGTCAAATCAAACTTATAAGTCAACCCATCAATCACATCATAATTGTATGAGCGATAGCTACTGTTAATGAGTTGCTGTGGTTCTTTGCTGTTAGGATCAATTTGATTGAACTGTCCTGCAGACATTTCCAACCATTCTTTAATTTGTGCCCCAGTCACTTTGAGTAGGGCAGTAACATTGTCGTAGAGGTAGAGATCTGCGACGTTCTTAATGGCCAATGGACCAGCTGGGATATCGGTATAGTAGGTCGCATCCCCACGAGTCCCTGCCTTGAAAGGTGCAGCCGCTGAGAGGATTGGGAGATTCTCATCTGCTGTTCCCGCTACTTGTTTTTTAGCATACCATAGTTGTGCATTATTAACGATTTGAATAGATGGATCATCCTGAACCTGAGCAAAGTAGCTAGTAATTGGTGCAGTAGTCTCACCAACTTCCTTACGAACATAGTTGATTGTTCCATTATGGTCATGAGCTGCCATGTCAATTAAGTCCTTGTCCGCAACATCTGACTTAGTATCAATCTTTTCAAGCTTAGCCTTACTGTTAACAACTTTCCATTTGCCGTCCGTGTAAGTCAATTTAACATCCATGATACCTAGATGATCTCCGAATTTACCAGCCATAACCACAGGTTTCCCATTGATGATACCATTGACATCATCTACACCAGGATATTTCGCATAAAAACTTGTGCCATCTCCATTTGGGAAATCAGCGTGAGAATGCCCTGTCGCAACAGCATCAACGCCTTCGATACCAGCAATTTGGTAACCCTCATTTTCTTCGTTCTTAGTGTATTCATTATCACCAATACCAGAGTGAGCAGCAACAAGAATATAGTCAGCTCCTGCAGCCTTCATCTTAGGAACGATAGCCTTAACAGCCTCCATTGGATCATCAACGGTTACCTTACCTTCAAGGTTGGCCTTATCCCAAACCAAAATCTGTGTTGGAAGGACACCAGTAATACCGATTTTTAGTGTTACCTGTTTGCCGTCCGTATCAGTAAAGGTCTTGTTAACAATCTTATAAGGGTTGTAATAGTAATCACCAGTCTGAGCATTACGCACATTGGCATTGATAATATTAATCTTAGCAGCCTTAACCATGCGATCCAAAAATTCTAGGCCATAGTTAAACTCGTGGTTTCCAAGCGTTTCGGCGTCATACCCAAGCATCTCGAAAGCCTTGTACATAGGGTGAGTCTCACCTTGGGCAACAGGGTCAATCAAGGCCTTATAAGTCCCAAAAGGAGTCCCCTGAATCGTATCCCCACTGTCCACTAAGACCGTATTTGGATTAGTTTCACGAGCTTTTTTGATAAGGACAGCAGTTTTAGACAAACCAACTGTTTGAGACGGCTTATCTTGATAATAGTCATAGTTAACCAAGTTGGTATGAAGGTCTGTTGTTGACAAAATCTGCATATCAACGGTCTGCCCCTCATGAGCAGGCTCTGTTACAGTTTCAGCCTGTACTGGCACTGCTGGTGTCACCTGATTGGCATTCGTCAAAACAGCACTGGCTTCTTGACTTGCTTGGGTCGTTGAGGTATTAGCTGATGGCTCTGCAGACGCATTTGTCGCTACTGTTGTTGGTGTAGCAGAGACAGTCTCTGTTCCTCCTTGAACAGCTGTCCCAGAAGTTCCTTGTCCTGATACTACAGAAGTACCACTATCTGCCACAGTTTCGGTAGAAGCAGTTGGTACTGGTGCCGTTGCTTCATCGGCTTGCCCTACGACTTGTGGCACAGTCAAGAGAGCAAAGAGGCCCAAAACCACAGCGGATTGAGTCACATAACGATTCGTTTTCATTAAAAATCTTCCCCTTTTATAAAGATAATACAATTATATTAAACCTATATAAGATTATCAACTTTTTTAGAAATACTCGATTTGTCATACAAAACCAATGACAAGATTCAATCTTAGCTTAAAAGTGTCAAATACAAAAAAGTTGGAACAAGGCCAACTTTCTTTTATTTATTCAATTCTAGGGCATAACTGACACTACTCAAAGCGTAGAGAGGAGCCGTTTCCGTCCGCATAATACGCGGTCCAAGGCCAATTTTAAGGCCACCAGCTTCTTCAAATGCATCAATCTCAGACGGAGAAATACCACCTTCTGGTCCAAAGATAAAGAGAATTTTCTGACCATTCTCTACCTGAGCCAACTCACGAGCTAAAGTAGCCAACTCGCCTGCTTTGGCTGTTTCCTCATAGGCGATAAAAATCTTATCAAAATTATCTAATTCTGATAGAAATTCTCCCTTCTTCTCGAACAATCTAACTTCTGGCACACGATTACGCTTGGATTGTTCTGCAGCTCCTAGAGCAATCTTGGCAAGTTTATCTTCCTTCTTGGCAAGCTTCTTACCATCCCACTTGACCACAGACCAGTCGGCAGGGAAGGACCAAATAGCCTGAGCTCCAAGCTCTGTTGCCTTTTGTGTCACCAACTCTAGCTTATCTCCCTTGGGAAAGCCAGAGGCAATGGTTACAGATACAGGCATCTCAACATTATCATTTAAGTCTTCAATCACTTCAAAGATATGATTCTCACGGTCAGTCACACGTGCAAGACGCTTGATACCGTCTTCAAAAACCAAGACAACCTGATCATCCTCTGTTAAACGCATAACGTTAAACATATGCTTTACAGTATCCTTGTCTTTGATGATTACTGGATTTTCAACTTGCCCCTTTATAAAATACTGTTGCATTTAGCCTCCGATCACACCTGAAATATCATCTGTCTTCTTGAAGACACAAGCATTCCACTCTCCCTGAACCATGTGAGTTTCTAGGAAGAAACCAGCTTTCTCAGCCGATTCACGCACCATATCCCATTTTTCAGAGATAATCCCTGACATAATCAAATAACCTTCATCCTTAACCAAACGGTAGGCATCTTCCGTCAGATGGATGAGAATATCCGCCAAAATATTAGCCACAATAACATCAGCTTCTTGAGTTACACCCTTCAAAAGGTCACCTGCAGCAACGTGGATATTTTCCATGCCAGGATTCATATCAATGTTTTCCTGTGCCACTCGAACCGCCACATCATCAAGGTCATAGGCATAGATTTCCTTAGCTCCAAGAAGAGAGCTAGCAATCGAGAGGACACCCGAACCAGTTCCCACATCAATCACAGTCTCACCACCACGAAGCACCTGTTCGAGTGCAAAAAGACTCATCTTAGTCGTTGGGTGTGTTCCGGTTCCAAAGGCCATGCCAGGATCTAGCTTGATAATCTTCTCACCTACTGATGCCTCATAATCCGTCCATGACGGTACGATAGTCAAATCATGGGTAATGCGAGCTGGTTCATAGTACTTCTTCCAATTCTCAGCCCAGTCTTCTTCAACCAATTCTTGAGTAGCCAAGTGAATATCTCCAGTTTCAAGACCAAAATCCGTCAACTCAGCCAAACGCTCATTAACCTGCTTAGTAATAGCTTCGATATCTGCTGACTCCGGATAATAAGCCGTAATTTTAACCGTCTCAACCTGTTCAACCTCAGGATAAAGCTCACCAAAACGGTCCGCATTTTCCAAATAATCTGCACTATCATCAATAGCCACACCTTGACTACCAGATTCAATTAAAATATTAGAAGCCGCCTCTTCGACCTCACGATTAACCTCAATCGTTAGTTCTTGCCATTTGTCCATATATTATTTTCTTCCTTTTCTGATAAATAATCTTTAAAGCGTTCCTGTAACTGGGGAATGACACCTTCTGCTTTTATAAAATCCTCTACAGGCATTAGTTTAAATTCCTGCCCCTCGTCACCAAAACGAATCTCACGATACTGCTCTTGGCTAATTCGGCCAACCACAAAGACAGCTGACCTATCTTTATCCAACATACTAGGATAGATTTTCGACCAAATAATCGATTCCTCTGTCAAAGTCAAGCCCAGCTCCTCCCAAACCTCACGTTGAAGACATTCAAGAGGCGTTTCTTGACCTTCTCTTCCACCACCTGGCAACTCCCATGTATTTGGCCAAGGAATATCTGGTTTATTAGCTCTGAGAATGACCAAAATACTTTGCTCTACGAGTAAGGCAACCTTAACACCTGTAAAATCAAACTGATTTTTTAAATAAGCATCCATCCCTTTTCGCTCCCTTTAATACCTTGGATAAGCAAAAAATTCCTTCTCTTCAAGTTGAGCTTTCCCTTTTTCAAAAGCTTCATTGTCCCAAACCAAACCGAATTCCTCAGGTCCATCTTCAGATAGAAAATCCATCAAGTCACTCAATCCTTCTGTCGCCACCTCATTTAGGGTTTCTGCAAAATAGGCCAAAAACTCACGAGATAGACCTTTCTTAGGTTCATATGGGATTGTCACTAGGTAGTCCTCTTCATCAAAACGCGATTTTTCTGGATTGTAAAAGAGCACGTAGTCTTCAAAAATGACATCTTCATCAGACACTTCACCCTTATCATCAATAGTCTCCACATTGCTACTGTTTTGTGCTTCTAGGATAAACGTTACTTCTACAGCGTGATTCTTTTTATCCCAGTCCATAGCGAAATCATAGTCCAGGTGCTTATCCAATTCTTCTTCTAATACTAACAAAAAGCCGAATTTAGCCATTTGTTTTCCTCGTTCTTTCTTATTATTCCCTTTATTTTAGCATAAAAGGAGCCAATAAAAAACAGAGTAGGCTGCCCCACTCTGTCCTAGTTTATTATTTAGCATTTTCAACCGCTGCTGTCACAAAGGCAGTGTAAAGTTCTTCAGCATGGTTTGGACGGCTATGGTATTCTGGGTGGTATTGTGCTGCCACAAAGAATTTCTTGTCTGGGAGTTCTACAACTTCCATCAAACGATTATCTGGTGACACACCTGAGAATACAAAGCCCTCAGCCTCAAACTGTTCACGGAACTTAGTATTAAATTCATAACGGTGACGGTGACGACGTTGAACAACTTCTTGGTTGCCATAAGCTGCAGCAGCCTTAGAACCTGGTTTCAACTTACATGGGTAAAGACCGAGACGAAGAGTACCACCCATGTCTTCAATGTCAATTTGATCACGCATAATATCGATAATTGGATATTTTGTGTTTGGATCAAGCTCAGCTGAATTAGCGCCATCCAAGTTAAGGACATGACGAGCAAACTCAATACATGTCAATTGCATACCAAGACAGACACCCAACATTGGCACATCATTTTCACGTGCATAACGAATAGCTTGAATCTTTCCTTCAGTACCACGTTGACCAAAACCACCAGGAACGATGATACCATCAGCATCAGCCAAACGAGAGGCAACATTTTCAGCAGTCAAATCATTAGCATTGACCCAGTCAATATCAATAGCAGTATCATTTGCCAAACCAGAGTGTTTAAGTGCTTCAACCACTGACAAGTAAGCATCGTGAAGCTCCACATACTTACCGACAAGGGCAATCTTAGTTGTCTTCTTAAGATTAAGTACCTTATCAACCATAGCAGACCATTCTGTCATATCTGCAGCTGGAGCATCTAGTTTCAAATGATCACAAACGATTTGATCCATACCTTGAGCCTGCATATTAAGTGGCACTTGATAGATATGTTCCACGTCGAGTGATTCGATAACAGCCTCAGGTGCAACATCACAGAACTGAGCCAATTTATTCTTAATTCCTTGACCAGCAGGTTGTTCTGTACGAATAACCAACATATTTGGTTGGATACCCAAACCACGCAATTCCTTAACAGAGTGTTGCGTTGGTTTTGTCTTCATTTCACCAGCAGCCTTCAAATAAGGAAGAAGCGTTGTGTGGATATACATAACATTATCAGAACCCACATCAGCCTTCATTTGACGAAGAGCTTCAAGGAATGGAAGACTTTCAATATCCCCAACCGTACCACCAACTTCAGTGATAATGACATCTGAATCAGTCGTTGTCGCTGCACGCTTAATCTTGTCTTTCAAAGCATCGGTGATATGCGGAATCACCTGAACAGTCGCACCAAGATACTCCCCTTTACGTTCCTTACGCAAAACTTCGCTGTAAATCTTACCAGTAGTCACGTTAGAGTATTTATTAAGATTGATATCAATAAAACGTTCGTAGTGACCAAGGTCAAGGTCAGTTTCAGCACCATCATCAGTGACATAAACTTCACCGTGTTGGTAAGGACTCATTGTCCCTGGGTCAATATTGATGTAAGGATCGAATTTTTGAATCGTAACCTTAAGACCACGGTTCTTAAGCAAACGTCCAAGACTTGCAGCTACAATCCCTTTACCAATTGAAGATACCACACCACCAGTGACGAAAATATATTTTGTCATGTTAACTCCTTATAATATTATTCAAAACAACTACAGATAGTAGATTGATTACCCACTCAAATAATCACGACAGCCCTTTCCTAGTACCTGATTGGAGCAGTACAAAGTACCTCACCTTAGACAAGTCCAGTAAATGACTAAAAACAAAAATGACCCCCAAGAGTTTCACTCTGGGAGCCTTAATCATGACCTCTTCAAAAGAGGTGCCCGATAAATAGTCTAAACTATCCAAGACCATTTGTCAATGAAAACTTAGTCGTTTGACTCATCCTCATAGTCATCGTCATCATCTTCTTCTGACAACTCAACATCATCCAAATCATCATCTGGAATAATTTCATTCAACTCAGAGTCATAAGATTCCACTTCAGCTTTCTCATCATCTTCGCTATCGTCGTCATATTCAAGACTATCAGAATCAGGTGTGAAGTTTTCGTCTTCTGGATCATCGTCATTATAATCGATGGCATCTTCATCACCATCCATGAAGGCATTAACTTTCTTGTTCTTACGTTTTGGTGCATTTTCATCAGTATCTTCCAATGTGATGACCTCTTCATCGATTTCATCAATTGCATACCATGAACGCAAGCCCCATTTGTTATCACCTAGTGGAATGAAACTTCCATCCGTATTCAAATCTGAATAAAAGAATGGCAAAGCATTGCGGATATCAGCATCCGATTTTTCTAAGTAATTTTGAATTTCATTGACCAAATCATTGAAATACATTTCATTATCACGACCACGTGTTTCTAAGATAGCACGGGCCACTTCAATCATTGATAATTCACTTTTTTCTTGTCCAGCAAATACGTCTAGTTCCAAAGTGGTTCTCCTTCATTCTTACTCAAGCTAGTTTCCATCAGAAATAGCTCAGCAATCAATTTTTCGCTACCTTTTATTTTACGCTAAAAAGAGTCAATAGTCAAAGCATTTATAGAAGAAAAAATCAAGTCTCAACAGAAACTTGATTTTAGTCATATTATTTAACTTTTGCTGTGCTTGTGATAACTTCAACAGCTTTCTTCATAGTGATATCGTGTTTAAGCATTTCAGGTGAAAGAAGTGCAGAAACTTGTGATACTTCCATGTTGTACTCAGCTGCAAGATCATTGATTTCTTTTTGGATTTCTTCTTCTGTAGCGTCGAATCCTTCAGCAGCAGCAACAGCTTCGATAACAAGGTTAGTTTTCACACGTTTGTCAGCGTCAGCTTCATATTGTTTGTGAAGATCTTCTTGAGTTGTACCAGTGATTTGGAAGTACATTTCAGGAGAGATACCTTGACGTTGCATGTTACCCATGAATTCGTTCATAGCACGGTGAACTTCGTCTTCAACCATTTCTGCTGGCAATTCAACGATTTCAGCGTTTTCAACAGCCAAATCAAGTGCAGCACCTTCAACAGCGTCATCATATGCGATTTCTTTAGCTGCTTCAAGTTCTTTACGGTATTTAGCTTTCAACTCATCAAGAGTTTCAACTTCATCGTCAAGATCTTTAGCCAACTCATCATCAAGAGCAGGAACTTCTTTAGCTTTAACTTCGTTAACTTTAGTAACAAATACAGCAGCTTTACCTGCAAGATCAGTAGCTTGATAGTCTTCTGGGAAAGTTACTTTAACTTCTACTTCATCACCAGCTTTTGCTCCAACCAATTGGTCTTCGAATCCTGGGATAAATTGACCTGAACCAAGTTCAAGAGAGTGGTTTTCACCTTTACCACCGTCAAATTCAACACCATCTACTGAACCAACAAAGTCGATAACAACAGTGTCGCCATTTTCAGCTGCACCTTCTTTAACGACCAATTCAGCCAAGTTTTTGCGTTCGTTTTCAAGCTTAGCATCAACTTCTTCATCAGTAACTTCTTTAGAAGCTTCAACTGAAACTTCAAGATCTTTATATGCACCAAGTTTTACTTCAGGTTTTGTAACAACTTCTGCAGTAAGTGTCCAATCTTGACCTTTTTCAATTGATTTTACATCAATTTTTGGTTGTGCAACAACATCAAGACCAAGTTCAGCAATCGCTGCTTCATAAGCTGCTGGAAGAATTGCATTCAAAGCATCATCGTAAAGAGCTTCTTCACCAAATTTTTGGTTAAATACGGCACGAGGCATGTGTCCTTTACGGAAGCCTGGAGCGTTCAAATTCTTTTTAACCTTGTTAAACGCTTGATCCAAAGCTGGTTGAATTTTATCTTGACCGATAGTGAATGTCACCACACCACGGTTAGTGGCTGTGTTTTCAAATGATACAGACATGTAGTCATTCTCCTTAAAATTTTTTATAGATACAGTTTAGTTTACCATATTTCAAAGCCTTTTAAAAGTTTTTTTCTCCAATTTAATCACAAGAAAATCGTTAGGAACTGTTACTTTTTCAAATTTTTGATAAACTAAAGCTATGAATATTTTACAAAGATACATCCAACAATTTAATTTTGAAGAGACCCTAATGGTACTCATTACAAAAGGGATTAAGCTCCTCATTCTTCTCATCATCTTTCTTCTTAGTAAGAAGATTATCAACTTCCTTTTTAAACATACAGTTGGACGCTCTCTAGCTTGGACAATTCAAACACCTGCTCGACAAAAAACCATTGAACGTTTACTACACAATTGCATGAACTACGTGCTATACTTTTTCCTTGTTTACTGGCTTCTTAGTATCCTTGGGGTTCCAGTATCTAGCCTCCTTGCTGGTGCAGGACTTGCTGGGGTTGCTCTTGGTCTAGGAGCTCAAGGCTTCCTATCAGATGTCGTTAATGGTTTTTTCATCTTGTTAGAAAACCAATTTGAAGTCGGTGACTCAGTTGAAGTAGGACCCGTTACAGGCCTTATTTCAACCGTAGGTATTCGAACTACTCAAATTCGAGGATTTGATGGAACTCTCCACTTTATACCTAACAGAAATATCACAATTGTATCCAACAAATCTCGAGGGGATATGAGAGCTCAAATTGATATCCCAGTCTATCCGTCAACCGATATCAATAAGGTGACAAGCATCATCCAAGAAGTAAATCAAGAAAACATTGAAAACTATCCTCAAATCTGTGGAGCACCAAATATCATTGGATTAAGCACAACTCCTTCTGGACAACTGGTATTTCGTATTGATATCTTTACAAAAAATGGACAACAAACTCATATCTATGCAGACTTCTTGAAACTTTACCAGGAAGCCCTAATCAAAGAAAATATTGAACTTCCAAGATTTATTGGAAACCCTATAGCAGTAAAATAAATTCATTACATTAAAAACACTTCAAAAGATAGATAAGATGAATCTACTTTCGAAGTGTTTTTTATTCATATTAAACAATATTGCCAGTCAAGGTTCTATATTAAGAATTAATCATCTTCATTGTAAGGATCAAAATCAACCATCCAAAATTTTAACTCTCGAATCATCTTTTTCCGACCTCTAAAACACTCCCCAGCTAGCAAACGGTCTAACTTAGTAGCATCTTCCGAAGACAACTGATTACGGAAAGCATTAAGCTGCTCATCATAAACAAGCCTATCAACAGCATCTAACTCTTTATTTGGAAGACAAAAAGCAATATCTGAAATTTCAATATAACATTGTCTATTGGCTTGTCGTTTTACAGACTCCTGCCTTCTAACCTCATCATTAAGTCTATTCCTAAATTTCGTTTTAAAATAACGCCGTAACTTATCATCATCAGACTTTAATTCAGGAAACTTTTCTAAAAGCTGATAAAGCGTCATCATAGCTTCTTGCTCCATATCAGCTTGGTCCCAAAGTTGGATGAAATATTGTCGACTAGCCTTAAGTACAATCGGCCTAACAACCTCATATGCGTGAACAAAAACTTCTTGTTCCATTCAACCTCCTATTAATAGATATAATTTTTGTAATTAAATTAATTACGAGACCTATTATAAGAGATAAATAAGAAATAAAATAGTGACATATATGTCACTATAAAAGGTGATAAAAACAAAAAAAAGCTAGACCTACGTCCTGCAATGAAATCTATACTCCGCCAGTAGGACTCGA